>DUIB01000030.1 GCA_013330595.1 Candidatus Woesearchaeota archaeon
GAGCTAATGATCCTCCTGAAAGAATTCTAGAATATAATCTCTCATTATGGACTTGAATATCCCAAGGATTATTTCCATTTATAGCAATACCTGCATCAGACAAAAGTTTAGTGATAACCTGCTTGCTATCAGCCATTTCTAAACCCCCTCAATATGTTAAGATATAATGGGTTTTTATATTTTATTAATTTGACAATTAACTTTAAATAAAGAAGTCAATTCTTCTTGTTATGAGAAAAACAATATTTTTAGCCATAGCATTTGGTATATTGGTGATTCTATTATTGATCATAGTAACAAGATCTCAATCTAATGTTGTTTTGGATCAAGAACAAACTTTATGTTATGAAAATGCAATTTATGATCTTTCTGAAATGAACTTATCACGTGAAGGATTAACTATTACTGAGATTAAATGTGAACAACAAGATCATGCATCACAAATGCTTTTAACAGGCTACTATTCAAATTATCCCGATACAAAAGAATCTATATTCTTTCAGAGGATAGCAGCAGGCTGGGCTGCTTCTGGTGATGATACACATTATGAAGTCTGCTTGATTATCGGAAATAAGACAGTTATTTCAAAAATAGAAACAGGAAGAGAGCTGACTTATCAATCTGAAGCCAGATGCAAGTGGCAGAATAGCATACCATGATCATCAAATCCATTCCAGAAGACTTTATTGTCGAAGAGATACCTATAGATTTCTCAGGTAAGGGAGATTATGCAATATATAGACTAACAAAAAAGGATTATAATACTGAATCTGCTGTCGAATATATATGCAATAAATTCAATATTCCTAGAAAGAATATCAAGTATGCGGGATCAAAAGACAGGCATGCATTAACAACGCAATTCATATCAATATTTAAGGGTAAAGGAGCTCTTAAGATAGATACAGAAAAAATAAAACTCGAGTTCATATCATTGCATGATGGACCTTTAAGCCTCGGATCATTGAAAGGCAATAATTTCACAATAAAAATCAGAGAGTTATCAGAGGAAGAATTGAAAAATTTCAAGAAAAGATACTCTGAAGAGCATGTTTTTCCTAATTATTTTGATGATCAAAGATTCTCAGAATATAATTTTGATATAGGATTAAGCATTCTTAAGAGAGATTTTGAGAATGCATGCAAACTAGCTAAAATCGAAGTTAAAAACAATGATTATGTGAATGCATTGAATAAAATTCCGAAAAAAACATTATTATTCTATATTCATTCTGTACAGGCATTGATCTTCAATAAGGAATTATCAGAGAAAATAAAGGGCGTGGGAAAGTATTATTTGAAAGAATACTCAAAAGGAGAGCTGGCATTTCTTGAAGATAAGAATTATCAATCATTAAATATTAAATTAGTAGGCTTTGATGTTGATAGTGGATTGTTAAAGGAATTCGGATTGACATCAAGAGATTTCATAATAAAACAATTCCCAGAGCTAAGTGTTGAAGGCATTGAAAGAGAATGCTTTGTTAAGACTGAATTAACATACACACAGGATCAAGAAGGCATGACTCTAGAATTTATACTCCCAAAAGGAAGCTATGCAACGATGATGATCAAGTCTTTGTTCTAAAGAAAAAAATTTAATCTCAATCATAGCATCAATATTGTGGGGAAAAACTGTCAAGAAACATTAATGAATATTATTCTAATATGACTTCATTCACAGACCTTATTTTTGAGATCTTATCCATAAGGCTTGTTGGATCATAATCCTTTGAAGCAATTAATTCTATTGTTATTATTGCAATATCATTTTTGCCGAATTTAGTGTCTAGCTGTCTTACATTCTGCTTTTCCTGAGCAATAACATGAAGTATGTCGCTCAGTAATCCTAACCTGTCTTGTGCGCTTGCTCTTAGCTTGTATGTCTCTCCTTTATGTTCTGAAACTTGTGCCTTGATCTCCCTAGATGCATCATAAGAAAATAAATTAATGCAATTTGCTTTATGGACAACTATTTTTCCTTCCTTGCTTTTAAAAGCTCTTATCTTATCTCCAGGCTTTGGAGAACAGCATTTCGGTATCTTTACATTAGATGATGCACCTTCAAAATAAATATTTCCTTCTCTGAATGCAAGAGTCTTTTCATATGGTGATTTGACTTCTTTCTTCCTGCCCTTATTCTCAACTTCAATGCCTAATGCGTGTTTTATCTTGACTATTGTAGAACTTGACTTAACAAATGAAAGCCAACTTCTTGATGGAATTGCATTTTTTGCTGTCTGTATCTCAACAATATCTCCGGGACTTAACTTGAAATCATGTGGAACAATGACATTATTTACTTTTGCTGACTTGCAATGATTTCCAATATCCGTATGCACAGCATATGCAAAATCAATAGGCGTAGCATTCTCTGCAAGACTAATAATATCGCCTTTTGGAGTAAATACAAATATCTCTTTCTGGAACAGATCAACTTTCAATGATTCAATAAATTCCCTTGAATCCTCATTGTCTCTCTTCCATTCTAGGAATTGTTTCAGCCATTCAATCTGCCTATCAAATTTCTTATCCTGCTCATCTCCTTTATAACGCCAATGAGAAGCAATGCCCTCTTCTGCCTGCCTATGCATTTCCTTATCTCTTATCTGGATCTCTAATGCAGTTCCCTGGCCTATAATTACTGTAGTATGTATTGATTGGTATCCATTGGATTTAGGGACAGCAATATAATCCTTAAGCCTTTCAGGCATATGAGGCCAAAGCTTATGCACTAACCCGAATGCTTTGTAACAATCATTAAGATTCTCTGTAATAATCCTTATTGCAATAAGATCATATATCTCTTCGAATGACCTGTTGTCTTTCATTATTTTCTTGTATATGCTGAAGAAATGTTTTGCCCTTCCATTTATCTCTGCAGGAATATCATTTTCCTTAAGCGTTGTTTTTACAAATTCAATTATCTTGATTACTTCTTTTTCTCTATATTCACGCTTTTTAGCAACTCTTGATTTAAGCTCTTGATATACCTTCGGTTCAAGAAACCTGAATGCTAGATCCTCAAGCTCTGACTTGATCATATACATTCCCAGCTTATGTGCAATTGGAGCATATATTTCCATTGTCTCCTGAGAGATAATTTTTCTTTTTTCTTCTGGAAGAAACTTCAATGTCCGCATATTATGAAGCCTGTCTGCAATCTTGATAAGTATCACTCTGATATCTTTTGATGTAGCTAACAATATCTTCCTGATATTTTCAGCTCTTCTCTCATGCTCTTCTTCTAAAGAGATACTCGTGTCGACTTTCTTTAATTTAGTCACTGACTTCACTAATTCTAGTGTTTCCCTGTCAAATTCTCTCTCTATTGCTTCTGGCTTGACATCAAAATCCAGTACATCATGCAATAATCCTGCTGCAATTGTATGGGAATCAAGCTTTAAATCTGCTAAGATATTTGCTATCTCATAGCAATGCATGAAATATTCTTCTCCTGACTCTCTTTTTTTTCCAGCATGGACTTTTGCAGAAAAAAATAATGCTTTTTCAATTATCTTGTAATGCACTTTCGGATTATAGGATCTTATTTTAGAAATAAGCCTATCATACAATTTTTCAGTATCTTCCATTTTATGTCAAAAACTACAGGCTAAAGCCTGTAGCAATCAGTTTTTGATCATGATCAGAAATCGCTAGCGTATTTTATTTTTAAGCAAATTACTTAACCTTAGGCGATTTCTGACAGTTCAAAATTTTTAAAATACTCTCATGAACTTGCTTGATTGATCCAGAGCCATCAACAATATGCAATATACCGAGCCTCTTATAAACTTTTTTTAATGGAAGTGTCTGGTTCTTATATATTTCCTGCCTTTTTTTTATTGCAGCAGGCTTATCGTCCTCTCGCTGGATAAGATTTGTTTTACAATAATCACATTTACCTTTCACTTTTGGCTTGATCCGGATCAGATTATAGTTTCTGTTGCATTTAGGACACATTCTTCTTGAGGATATCCTCTTGATTGAATCCCTTTCATTCAGGTCGACCTCTATAGCATAATCGATCTTTGTCTTCTTCATCAAGAATTGTAACTGATCAAATGATCTTGGATATCCATCAAGAAGTAGATTCTTATGTTTCTTTAGTATATTTTCAAATAATTTATTTGTGATTTTAACAGGCACAAGATTTCCGCTACTTTGGATGGATTTTATCTTCTTTCCTAAAACAGTATTTTTCTTTGATTCAGCTCTTAAGCAATCACCCATAGAAACATGCAATAAATTAAACTTTTCAGCTAATAATTCTGCTTGTGTTCCTTTTCCAGATCCCTGAGAACCAAATATTGCAATAATCATGATCTCATCCAAAATATTTCATTCTGCCATTACTTGCCTGTTTTTTCCAGGAATCCTGCATCTTCTGGATAATCTTTAGCATCTCTGGCTTATAATTCTTCATCTCTGTATGAGCATATTGTATTGTTGTTATTAAATCATTCTCAGTGTTCTTTATATGGGTCTTGACTAATTCCCTGTGCAAGATCATCATGTTCTTGTAGAATTCAAATATCTTTGCCTTCTCAGCATCATCGAATATGGTGCATTCATGCAATGAATGAAATTCTTCTGGCTGCAATATTTGGATAAGGATCTTGATATAATATTCTAGATGCTCATTTATCTTGTCAAGAATAACTTTAGGAGTAACATGATCATCTGTTATGTGATATTCTTTCAATAATTCCTGATAATTCTTGATCTTAGACTGCACTGCTTGGATATTGCTCTTGACAGACTTATCTATACTCTTATCTGGCTTGTTCTTTTTGCTCATATTCAGAGAAATAGTCCAGTATATTTAAATCTTGTCAAGAACCACCATTCACAGAATGGTGGAATAATCACTCAGATAAACAATCTAGTGGTTCTTGAGCATGCCAAAGAAATGCATAGCATTTCTTGGCCTAAGAAATACAGGCGTATTTCTTTGGGATCAAAAATTTTTCAATTGTTACATCACATCAACTCATCACCAATAACACATTAGTGGAAAATTTTTGACATTTTAGTAGATTTATTGAATCTGTGGCCTAGATTAAAATAGATTTTTCTTATCTTATCACCGGTTGTGAGATATTTTTCAGGATTAAAAGCATTAAATATTTCTGCTGCCCTTTTTGCAATTACTGGCTCTATCTCATACTCCCAGCACATGACTGGCTTTCCTGACTTTTGATCAATCTCATAATAATATCTTTCATATTTTTTCGTATCATCATTTGATTGCTTGCTTTTTGGTCTGTTCCAATAATATATTGGATGCTCTTTTATTCCTGTGAATCTCTTATTCTGTATTTCCTTTTTACTCATAGTTCCCTTATAATTAGGGAATGGAGGGAATTTATTGCCATATAATATCCTTACACTATCATTGAAACCTTGTTTATGTACTCTTGTGAATATTAATGCTATAGTCTCGTATCTTGTTCCGGAAAATTCCAATGAATATCCCGCAAATCTTCTTTTTTGAGTGCTGTTCATATAATAATGCTCAATCAATGCCATTATAACTGCCCAACCTATATATCTTTTTGGAAGACTTCTTCCATAAGGATAGACTTCTTTAGAGAAAATATGCCCTTGATACGCCTGCTTAGATTGCCCAGATAAAACAGGTTTGCTAAACAGAAATTTATCCACCTTAAACATTCTTTTCTGTTGTTGAATTACTTTATTTCTTCCCTTGTAACCAGCATGAAGCATAAAGAATGCTTCTAAAGCATATACTAAATTTTTAGAAAAATTGAATGGCATAAACACTTCTCCAGTCGGCTCAAGGCCTTTTATTGCATGAATATTGTTTTTTACACAATAATCCATAAAAGTCAATGCACATGCTTCTCTCTCATCCATCAACATTATTGACTTGTCAAAGTCATGAATAACATCGTCTTTTGTTATATGATAATCAGTATCCTTAAATTTTTCCTCTACTAATTTTCCAAGATTTTCCACAAACCATGTTTGATAAGCTAATTTAGTTTTGCTAAAAGGGTTAAGCTTGTTTGCAATCTTTTCAGAATGTTTTGATCCTCCAGCGAACGTAAAATTTATTAATGATCCTAAATCATATGTGTCATTGACTTTCTCTAAGAACATATGGGTCAAGGTTATATCTGATGATGGATTCTGCGCATGCCTTCGGAATCTACTGTCGACTTTTATTGATGCAGTTGTCCTTTCAGATATTGTAGCATGATGTTTTTCTGATTCCCTTGACATTATCATTGATTGATTCATGAATTTTTTAGTCTTATACAATCCTTGGCTCATCTCGAGAAGATCATCTAATGATAATCTTTCTCCCTCAAAATGCTTATGCATTACAGCATCATAGAATAATGGTATGTCTTCTCTTCTATACTTGCCACCTATAATATTATCGATTTCTGTTTCAAGCAATGACTCTTTTTCCTTTCTATTGAGCATTCCAAGATATGCCATTGCAAATACGGTTGGAGAAAAATAATTATCTCTATATCTAAGAGCATAATACAATCCATGAAATCCCTTCTCTCTTTGTTTCTTCACCCTCTCGACCATTAACCCCTTAATAATAGTAATTTAATAAATGTTTCGGT
>DUIB01000042.1 GCA_013330595.1 Candidatus Woesearchaeota archaeon
TTTGACCGGTGGTTCTTGACAAAACTGTTCTCCTCTCTTTTGACAATAGGGTTTTTAATTCATGAACTTCAAGAATTCCATTTCCCAATATAAATAAATTAAAAAAAATAATAAAAAGATTTATTCAGTGCTTATTGCTGAATACCAAGGCTTGTTTATGTCAATTACTGCGCCTGATCCTGCATCGATTGTTGTGCTTACTTTAGATTCAACAGGAATAAATCCTAGTATCTTCACACTCTTTGCTCCGTCTAATTCATAGATTAATCCATCATCACTATCTTTTAATTCCATTTCTGTATAAGATGCTGTCATTGCTTCTTGTGCGGTGTTTGAAGCCTCTGAAGGAAGAACTTTTACTTCTTTATCTCCAGAACTTGTTTCAGCAATCAATCCCCTATAGTTTCCTCTGATTGTTATTCTTGTTTTAGCAGAATCTAGATCATCAGTTATGTATGTTTCTAGTTTTTGCCTGTTTGTAGTAATCTTTACCTTCTTATTGTTATAAGTAACAATATCAATGCCTTCTTCAAGATTACTCAATCCAACATCTTGTTCTCCATCATTCTCTAGAACTGCAACTATCTTATCAGCACCGGGATTTATCTTAATCTCTTTTGCTTCAATCTGTCCTGATCCTGTATCAATATCATATCCTTTTAGTGTCTTTATCACCCTTATTTTAGGACATAAACATCCATCCTCGACCTCTTTACATCCGGGAGCGCATATATACTCATACTCTCTAGAGGATTTTTGCATAATAATTACTGCAGTTTCTCCCTCTAAATCATTTAGAGTTAATATGTAATTTCCTAGCTTATATGCCTCTCCATCCATTAAATTAATGTTGAATTTTGTTTGTGATTCAGCTATTGCATTTGCTGTTATTGCACTATCTTCCACAACATCTATGACAGCACGATTCTCAAGTATTTTGAAATAAATCTTTTCACTCGAGACTCTTGTCGAGCCTTTTGATGCTACTACATATATTGTCCATAATCCTTTTTCTGCATCTTGATCGATTTCTGTTGCTTCATAAATGAATTTATATACCGGCGCGGCATCAACAACTTGAAGTGCCTGTTCCATTTGGAATTTAGTCAATTCTCCTGAAGGAGCAACAAAATAAACAACTGCATTTATTGCTTGATCTGNNTTACTAAAATTGTATCTCCTACCTTATATCTTGATTCATCTGTGTTTGCAGTAACCTTCATTGTGTCAACAGGCGCATCATCTGTATATACTACAGTGAATGATGCTGTCGGTTTACAGTTCTTGTTACGTTCAACAATAGACTCTACAGCAGTATCACTTCTTTCTTCACCATTGCTCAATGCAGGACAGGTGTATGAAGTTATTCCATTATATCTGATTTCAATATTTTCTTTATCATAATTTGCAATCATCCCAGGATTTAATTTAACTTTTTCATTAAGGAATGCTTGAACTTCAGTTGATGACCCACAATCTCTTGGACACGATCCTGCTTGGCATGGCACCGAAGGACATATTTCAGAAGTGCATACTGCACATACGTCTGCCTCTCCCGCTTCACATATTCTGTTGCCACAGACAACATCATTGAATAAGTATCTTATGTTTTGTTGTGTTATTTCATTACTTTTTATGCTTTTCAAAATAAGTATACCTTCATCATCAAGTATTCTTCTGACGGTTTTTGAGAATATTAATTGGTTTTGTGGAGAATTGCTTCCGGTAATAATTATTGCTTTTCCATTATATATTGCCAACGTTATTTTGTGGTCTAAGTCAAAGCCGTTCAAATCTTTAAATAAAACTGTTGTTCCGACAACGATCGGAGGAGGATTTAATCTATTCAATATATCTAGAGCTAACGAGATATCTGAAGTTAACGCATTTTCATCTAAGGCGACCTTGAAAAAGGCAGTCCAGGAATCATTAACAGAGATTATATTTTGACAGCTCGAATAATCGTATTGACATTGATTTGTGCACTTTAATTCTCCTGATCCATATCCTTCATCTGTGCATGTTCTAGGGTTTGCTTTTAATGTTATCATAGTCTTTTTAGGATAGAATTCAGTAAAACTTACAGTTACTCCGGCAATCACGTAATTTTCTTTAAGCCCTAACGTTTTAGTTTGATTATTGATACGAATAAGGATTGTTGAATCATCTGTGTTATATCCTAAATAATATATTAAATAGTTATTTCCATTGAAGTTTACGGTTTTAGGATTATCAGTTTCGATTAATAACTGCATTGTTGTTTTAAATCCTAAGTCTCTGTTGTCACATTGTTCTGATCCTTCCTTAAATTCATTGCCACAGACTTGGGCAGACGGGGGTGTTGCACTTTGGCACATACCATCTTTACATCCATTCTTACAAAAAATGCTTTTTTGATCTACATATCCTGCATCATTGCAAAAGAATTCATTTGCGTATTCTGGCAATCTGCAATGATCTTTCATTACTTCTGCCTGTAATCCTGGTCCCCATGATGCTAATCCTTTTATTGTTGATCTTACATTTTCATTTACTCCGCCATCATAATCTTTACATGGGATTTCTGCAGGAGTCTTTGGAGCAACATCATTTACAGCACATAAGAATCTTACTTTATAATCTTTACAATTATTATCATTCAAATTATTATAGCAAACAAATCCCTCGGCAGTATTACATATAACATCCTGTCCTGCATCCATGAAATCTACACCATTTAATGTTTTACATTCAACTGCAATAGGTTTATCACACACATCCGGAAAATCCTGTTTATGTTCCCAGTCTCCTGTTCCTGAAGGGTCATCTCTGTCCTTCCATTCAGTCCAATATGTTGTTGGATTTACAACACCTAGCACTTTCACAGTGATAGATGCTTGTGTACTTGCTTCTTGACTATCAGATACTGTAAAAATAATAGTATATGTTCCTGCATTAGTGTAAGTATGTTCTAATGTTGATGTTTGGGATGATGCTGCTGTAGCTCTCTCTGGAACAATCAGGGCATCTCCCCAATCTACACTATAATATAGGTAGTTGCCATCTGGATCATAGGCATTTATTATCCATTTGCCTACTTCATTTACGTTTAATGATGTTGGGCCTCCGATGCCTGTTATCACAGGCGGACTATTTTGTGTAGAACAGGTCTTTGAAACTTGGAAATTAATTCTATCACTAGCATAATATAGGTTATTATTTTGTGCATATGCATAAGCTGTCCATGTTCCTATTACAATGCCACTATTATAATACTTATATATATTTAATGAATAAGTATAAAGTTTACTGTTTGTGTCATAAACCATTTCATCTTGGATGGTTTCGCCATTAGGATTGACGAAATATCCATAAACCTTTGTTCCATCAGCAGGCGTAGATGCTCCGCCATTAATCTTTACGACTTTAGCTTTTAATATAACATTATAATCTGGAGCACAATATTCATTCTTATCTGTTATAATATCTGCTATCTCTATACTACTATTTATTTGTACTGTTTTCGCAATGCTAAATTGCATTGTAAAAAACAATGTTAAAACAATTAATACTGTTAGAATTATTTTTCTCATTTTGAGCCTCCACGATTTTCAATAAGATTAAAACACATATAGTCTTTTAAGATATACTTATATATAAATATTACCTGGTCCTTATTGGTCCAAGTCAGGCCAAATAGCTTTATTTCTGAATTAAAGTAGAATTTCCGGATATATTATACAATAACGCTAAAATATCCTATTTTTTGCTAAAAGAATCAGTAAAACTTATCTTTTTCAGTTTGCCTATCTTCTCAACTGTTATGATGCCCTTCCTTTCTAGACTCCCTAAAATCCTGCTTAAAGAAGTCTTTGCAATACCTGTTCCATATACAATTTTATTCTGATTTACATATCCGTTAGGGCTTTTTTCTATTTCATCAATCAAGAAATTTACTATCTTTTGTTCTTTGCTATCAAGTGCGCTTACAATCTCCTTTTTTATGCTTGGTTTTTTCTGTTTCCGAATACCCATAATAATAAAATGTACTAGTATTATAAATACGGCAGCAGCTATTACGATCAATATAATATAGTTTGGTTTAGAGGAATACTCATTAAACTTAATTGTTATTTCAGATTTTGATCCAACACTAATGTTTACCTGAACTTCAGATATGAAATCTTCAATAGCAGATTTAGCATTACAGTTAGCAACAGGAAGATAATCAATATTAATGCTTCCAAACTCATCAGTATAGTAATAACCTTGATTACCATAATTCTTACTGCAATCAATCTTGACTATTGTTTTTTTTAATTTATTGTTTCTTTTATCAACAACGTTAATCTTCAGTGAACCAACGGGAAGCATCATTATTTTCAGGTTTGTCGAATCTTTAATATTAGCAGAAATAGATCCAAAAAGATCATAGCCCGGGGTTGAAAGATCATCATGTGATAGCACTATGTCGTAAAATTCTTTATCTAAATTGAACGTAATATTATCAGATAATACTGTGCCTTTTATGCTGTTATTACCAGAGCGTATATCATAGTTAAGCATTATATTATTAGGAGTATCTCCTAAGAAATCAATATGGACTTCAGCAGCCAATATATTGGGCAGTACAAATAATTGAAGGATAATTATGCATAAGTATAGCATCGCACCTCTCATGAAAGAACAACATAGATACTAGTATAAAAATATTTTTATAATTTCTAGAAAGTTAAAAGAAAAAAAATAAAAAATAATTACTCGTTATGTGCCAATGCATAGATTGCCTTTAATGCAACTATGATTGTTGCTGGTATGACAAATGTCATTAATCCAATAAGCATACCCTGCAGATATGGGCCTATTTTAGCAACTAAACCTAGCACATCCCCGCCAAATCTTGCGACTAGCACTAATGATATTGCTGCTAGCAAGAATGGTGTTGTTTCCCTTCCAGTAACATTTAGGAATCCCACAATCAATCCAAGAACAATTAACACTGTTGTTGCAACAGTATTGCCTGTTGGACTGAAGATTCCAACTATCAAAGCGATTACTACTCCAAATATAAATGCCCAACTGCCTACTTTTGCAAGCATATTAGTTCCTTTTGCCATTCATATCACCCTCCAATTTGTAAATTTTTATATACTTAAAAACCCCTATGTATTTATAAATTTTTTGCCATTTCGGTTTCAGAAAATTTATAAACAACCATCTTTTACTATGATTGGTGAGATTATGATAGAATGGATAATTACAATTGTGGTTGTTGTTATACTGTTGATATTGATTCTGATGTACAATAGATTTGTTGTGCTAAGGAACAGGATAGATAATGCTTGGGCCCAAATTGATGTCCAATTGAAGAGAAGATTTGACCTTATCCCTAATCTGGTTGAGACTGTCAAAGGATATGCGAAGCATGAGAAGAAAGTCTTTACTGAAGTAACTAAGGCAAGAACTGCTCTGATGGAAGCAAAGACTATTCCTGAAAAGGCAAAAGCAAACAACATGTTAAGTGAAACATTAAAGAGCTTGTTTGCAGTTGCAGAGAATTATCCTAAACTAGAGGCTTCAGAGAACTTTAGAATGTTGCAGGAGGAATTATCGGGAACAGAGAGCAAGATAGCATATTCAAGACAGGCTTACAATGATTCTGTATTAAGCTATAATAACGGCATTCAGATGTTTCCAGGAAGTGTCATAGCAGGAATGTTTAGTTTTAAGCAGAGAGACTTTTTCAAGACAGAGGAAAAAGAGGCACAACCAGTCAAAGTACAGTTTGAATAATCTATTAAGGTGGTTGGATGAATGCTTTTGATGAAGTAGCTAAGAATAAATTAAAGTCTTATCTTCTTATGTTTTTATTTGCATTGATACTCATAGGATTAGGATATGTCTTTGGAATGGTTTATGGAGGGGGAAATAGCTTCATCATATATTCATTTATGCTTATTGCATTTATTATTTCTGTTTTAATGGCATTGGCAAGTTATTTCTGGGGAGACAAGGCAGCTCTTGAGATAAGCAAGGCAAGGCCTGCAAACAGGAGAGAGCATGCACATTATATTAATAGTGTAGAAGGGTTGGCTATTGCTGCACAGGTTCCTGTACCGAAGATATATGTAATTCCTGATCAGAGCATTAATGCATTTGCTACTGGAAGAGATCCAGAGCATGCAAGTGTTGCTGTCACAGAGGGTGCATTGAAGAAATTGAATCGTGTAGAGTTAGAAGGGGTTATTGCTCACGAGATGTCTCATGTTAAGAATTATGATATGAGATTAATGACAGTTACTGTAATACTTGTTGGATTGATTGCATTATTAAGCGATCTATTTATCAGAAGCATGTGGTTTGGAGGGGGAAGAGACGGCGATAATGGAAAGGGCAACACAGTGATATTGCTTGTCGGGATTGCTCTTGCGATACTTGCACCAATAGTTGCTGAACTTATAAAACTAGCAATTTCCAGAAAAAGAGAATACGCAGCAGATGCATCAGGAGCAGTTTTAAGCAGACATCCACAGGGGCTTGCTGATGCATTGAAGAAGATCAAGAAAGATTCAGAAGAGACAAAGTTGGCAACAAAAGCCACAGCGCATCTTTATTTTTCTAATCCGTTCAAGAAGGGATCATTCTCGAATTTATTTAGCACACATCCTCCCCTCGACGAGAGGATAAGAAAACTTGAAGCGATGTGATTTAAACTCTAAAGTAAATAAATTTTTAAATGATTCGTGTTTTCTAGATTTTATGTTTTTTAACAAGATGTTTGATTCTTTAGATGACACCAGCGGGCAATCAAATGGGACAAAAATCAAAAAGACTATTGAATATAAAATTTATAATAACAAATATTATCTTCTAAAGGGATTATATTCGAGTGTAATAGATTTTAATAAAGATCATAAACTGAGGCTGACGACTTTCAAAGAAGCTGCCGATTTCATAATAACCAATTTTGATTATAGTGATTCGCCTAGCTATATTAAAAAACCGTTCTTTATTGAAGCGAATGTGGTGTGCTTTGAAAAATCTTACTTTATGATTATTAGTGAGGACATAATATCGAGAAATAAAGAGTTAATAGATTATGATAAGAGGATAATGGCTAAAAACCTTCAATTATTAGATTTGGGTTATGAAAATTTTAATATTTTTGATAAAGAATTCAAAAATAATGGTATTAAGATACCTTTTACAAAAAAACAGATAAAAGTGCCTGCAGACAATTTAGAAAAGATTAATATGACTCCTGAAGAAAAGCTGGATGAGCGTATTTTTAATTATTTTTTTGGTGAAGACAAATTAAAATATGCCAATCTATATCGAGAACTTGGTCAAGATTTTATTAAAATAGATTTATTTAACAGGGGAAATCCTGAAAGCTCATCCGCGGTTGTAGAGAAAATTCAGTTTAATGGTTTAGAGAACATGTGTAAAATAACTTCTTCTTACCTTGCATTGATGGATCCGGTAAGAGAGTATCTGGCCGTTAAGGACGAGAAAGCAGTATGACTATATTAATTCATTTAGTGATTCTTTATCCTTCATTCTAATAGTAATAATGATAGCATTGCTGCAATACCTATTAACATGAATATCAATTGTACAACACTTATTTTAAGGCTCTGCTCTTCATGGACACTCTTATGCAATTGAGGTATCAGATCTGAAGATGCAATATAGAGTAGATTTCCTGCAGAGAATGGCAACAGGAAAGCCAACATAGGTTCCGAACTTGCAAGTATAAAACCAATTATTGTTCCTAGAACAGCTGTCAATGCAGTCAATAAATTTAGGAGTATTGCTTTCGTCTTGCTAAAACCGCCCGCTATCAAAACACCAATATCTCCAATCTCTTGAGGTATCTCGTGCATTATTACTGCTATTGTTGTTGCAATTCCGACAGGAATGCTCACAAGATAACTTGTGGCGATTATTATTCCATCAATGAAATTATGAACAAGATCGCCCATGAGATTCATAATTGCAAATGTATGTGGATGTTCTTTATGAGAATGATCTTTCTGATGAATGTGCCTGTGTCTATAGTGGATTATCTTTTCAATTATGAATGAGAATATTATCCCTGAAAGAACATATATCCCTATCTTTAATGTATCAAAATTTTCAAATGCTTCTGGAAGAATATGTATAAAAACATCCCCTAATAATGCTCCGACTGAAAGACTGATTAAATAAAGAACCATCTTATTAAGGTCCTTGGTCTTAAGAAGGAAGAATACGCTTCCCACTAACGATATAAGACTAACTATTATTACACTTAATATTCCATAGATGATTGGCTGGAAGTCCATTGTACAAGAAATAGCAACCTATTTAAATATGTTATTGATTCTTATTATCAATAAGCAGATGAGTAGAAATACAAAACAAAAAACAGAACTTGAGAACGATCTCAAAAGGATTTCAGGATTCTTCACAGCAGAAGAGTTCCATAATCATGCTTTAAAGAGATTGCCCTACACAGGCATAGCCACAATTTATAGATTCCTGAAGGAAAAAACTAAAAAACGGGAATTGCATTCGTACATGTGCGACAAAA
Organism: Candidatus Woesearchaeota archaeon; assembly: GCA_013330595.1. Classification (GTDB taxonomy): domain Archaea; phylum Nanobdellota; class Nanobdellia; order Woesearchaeales; family UBA9642; genus UBA9642; species UBA9642 sp12459u. The sequence goes on from DUIB01000042.1 coordinate 8,555, forward strand.
GAACAGTATATTCCAATAGTTCAAATAATCATTGTCATTTCATCTGTCAGATCTGCGGAAAAAAACAGCACATCGATATAAGAGACGTCGGCAGCATCAAAAGAAACATCAAAGGAACAATCTGTCATTTCCAGATAGATGTGACTGGAGTTTGTGAAAGATGTAGAGAGAAATCTTAAACTGCAACAGTTGTAATCTTCCACAGATTTTCAAATTGATGTTTATAGCTCTCTGCTAATTCTTTATCAATTATCCTCACAGCAAAAGGATTGTCTCTATACCAGAATATTATTGCTAGTCTGTCAGCATATATCCAGTTTGATGCAGGAGAATCATATTCTTTTGGCATATATTTTACTTTTGTATGTTTCATGTTCGAAAATTCTTTGCCTCTTTTCACTCCTTCAGAAGTCTTAATGCATATTACATTTAGTAGAATTTTCTGCTTTTGTCTTTCTTTTTCGAATGCATGCACATTAGGACCTATGATTTCAGGGCCTTTTCCCGGGATGTTGAATGCAAACCACTCTTTATTCTGTCGTAACACGTCGTTCATTATTGTCTTTATTCCTTCTATTCCTTCAAGGATTTCTATTATTGGCTTTTTTGTTGCAGGTTTATTTAATTCTATGAGTTGAGGCAATATTTCTGAGAGTCTTTTCTCTTTTTCTCTTTGTAATTGTATTAGTTTTTGTGGTTCAGCAGCCCGATAATATCTTGTGCTGTTCTTTATCACATAAGAGATAAATCCTTTATTTGATAATGATTCCAGAAGCGAATATAATGAACTCCTGTTCAGTTTTGTTTTATCAGAGATCTCAGAAACAAGCAATTCCTGAGATTTTAATAATTCTAAATAAATCAACGCTTCTTTGTCTGATAATCCCACATCTCTTAATTGTTCGATGAACATGCTTTCATGGGTATTCAATCATATATAAATGTTGTTGTTTATAATAAACAACAAAGATTTAAATAATATTGTGTTGTAACTACTATGAAGTTAGATGAAATAAGATGAATGAAAATGAACTCATCAAGTACGATAATGAAATAATATATGATCAAGACAATAAGCTGGTAATTGCTAACAAGTCCGAGTTAAGTTTATCTGAAGTAGTCCAAAGACCAGAAAAAAGAATAGATAAAATGATTTTAGAAAACAGATTATTGATAGGAGATAGTCTAATGATTGGCGAGATACGCAATATTACATTTGACTTTAAGAATGATTGGATGATGGTCGATTGCTCTATAGAATGCTATTCAGAAAAGGAATCAAATAATCTTACCTCTAGGCTCTTAAATAAGTTTTTCAAGAAAAATTTTAAGCACGACCAGAAAAAATTTCACTTTAATTGGGCAGTAAAAGATAACTACTTACCAATTTATAGCTATTCGCTTATTGATGAAAGAATTTGTGGTGCCATAAAATCCGTGGCACTAAAACAACATAATCTTTTGTTATCAGACAGGATGCTCTCAGAAGTATATTTTCCTTTGGTATATCCTTTAAGAGCAGCTTACAATTTATTTAGGAAAACATAGGTAATAATCATGGAAGAACACCGAGAAAAAAATTCGAATTTCTGGATTTATCTTACTTCTAGCATTATTGGAGTTATAGCGTTGTTCGCTGTGAGCACACGCTATATAAAATTAGATCCACAGATATATTATAAATCCAAAGCAGATAAGCTTATGGTTTCAGGAATTCCGAAAGAATATTTTGCGGCATCGCTGATTGATTCGAAATATGAGGGAGAATTTGTAATAATTCTGGATACTAGTGAAGCAGGACCTGATCTGGGAAAGGAAATTACTGTCAAACCGCATGGAAACCCTATATATAAAACTAACATGAAAACTCCTATTAGAAATCTTTTGAAAGAAATTAATGATGGAGACTTAGAAAGAATTATTGTTATGGGAGAGTTGCAGACGGATGAAAATCTGTATGGGAAGGAAACAATAAAATTATCTGCAGAATATGTTATAATTGAAGGACAAGCATATAGTTGGAGAAGATAACTCTCATTCACAGGTCACCCTCCCAAAATCTATATAAACACTCTCGAATTCTTGAAATCATGCTCACATTATCCCAGACATTATCATATTACAAGAGAAAGGATGTTCAGAAGCTTATCCTTGAATATGCAAAAGATAAGGAGATCGGAGTCAGGTTCAATGAATCTTTTGGAAAAAGGCCTGATGTCCTGAATTATGAGAATGATATTCTAGAGATGACAAAGAATGGAGCAACTAGTTTTCATTGCTCTGAAGAATTATGGAATAATCCATTGCAATTAAATCCAAACATGAAGAGAAATGAGCTTGATGATTTAAGAAAAGGCTGGGATCTTATTCTTGATATTGATTGTCCTTACTGGACTTTCAGCAAGCTTGCAGCATATGTATTCATAAAAGCATTAAAGGATCATGGCATTGATTCTGTGACTGTCAAGTTTTCTGGATCAAAAGGATTCCATATTGCTGTCCCATTTGAGACATTCTCTGAAAAGAAATACTATTTTGATGGCCAGCACAGATTTGTTAAAGATCTATTTCCAGAAGGCCCGAGAAGAATTGCTGAATATTTATTGAATTATGTAGATGCTAATCTCATAAAGATTGATGATAAAAAGATATTTTTCGGAAAAATTCCTGTAAACATAAGCAAACTGGAATCAGAGACAGGAAAAACTAAAGAAGAAATGATACTTAAGAGATGCAATAAATGCAATTCAATAATAAAGGAAGTAAATGATGAATTAATAGAATACATCTGTCCGAATTGCGATAATAGATTAAAAGATACCGATAAGGCGTTTATCCAATGCCCTAAGTGCAGAAAATTAATGGAAAAACACACAGCAAAAAGATCTTTATGCTCTTGCGGAAGCAATTCTGTAAGATATGAATTTGATTTATCTAAAGTAGTCGCTGTCGATACAATATTGATAGCTTCAAGGCACATGTATAGGATGCCTTATTCATTGCACGAGAAGACAGCTTTAGTATCAATGCCTTTTGATATTAAGCATATCCTCAAATTCGAGAAATCAGAAGCTGATGTCAAATCATTCAAGCCCTATAAATATCTTGACAGAAAATCTGCAAAGCCGGGAGAGGCAGAATCATTATTCCAAAAAGCATTTGATTTTACTTCTGAAACAGAAAAGAAAAAAACCATCATTAGAGAGGAGAAAAAGCAGAAATATGCGGACATTGAAGCAGACTCAACATCTATTCCAGAAGAATATTTTCCGCCATGCATTAAGAAAATATCCTCAGGATTAGAAGATGGAAAGAAAAGAGCATTGCTTGTGTTGATTAATTTCTTATCATCATGCAATTGGTCTTATGAAAAGATCGAAGAATATGTTCTGAAATGGAACGAGAGGAATTCTCCTGACAGATTAAGGGATACATACATTAAAGGCCAGCTGCGTTATCATAAATCCCAGAAGGAAAAGCTCATGCCTCCTAATTGTGATAATCGAGGATATATGATCGATACAAGATTCTGCAATCCAGATGACTTCTGCAAGAAAATAAAGAATCCTGTACAGTATGCAAAGAATAAGGTTTATTTTGTGAATTCTGGAAAGATAAAAAGAAGAAAAAAGGTTGATTCATAATTTTACTCTCATGAAATCATATGCAACTTCAACATTCTGGAAGACATCTTTTGCATCTTCAAGGACTTCTTCTGATGTCTTATATCTCTGGGAAATATGTGTCAATATCAATTTCTTGACATTTGAATTAGAGGCAATCAATGCTGCTTGTTTTGCAGTAAGATGCTTGTTGTTCTCTGCTTTTTCCTCTATTGCGGATGCATACGATGCCTCGCATATCAATAGATCTGCATCCTCTGAGATCAGTTGAGCTGCAGGGCATACAGATGTATCAAGAACTACAGAGATCTTTTTTCCTTTTTGTATTGTGGAAACCATATCAGGAGTTATCTTCTTATCATTAAAAACAATGTTTTCTCCTTGCTGCAGCTTTCCAATCAATGGGCCTTCTCCCAATCCAAGTTCAGAAGATCTTTTCATATCAATCTTTCTTTGGTCTTTTTCAGCAAATCTATATCCTAAGCAAGGTATGCCGTGATCTAGCAAGACAGCTTCAATATAGTAATCTTCATTGTCAAGTATTTTTACAATCTCATTCTTTTGAGGGATTATCTCATGAACATCGATTATTATTCTATTCTCAAAAATACATGTTTTCAATAGATGCTCAAATCTTTGTTGGGTCTCTTTAGGTCCGTACACATGAATTTTCTTTTTTTCCTCATTCTGTATGGCTTGATTCCCAAGAGTTTGTATTAGGCCTATAAGGCCAGATACGTGATCACCATGCCAATGACTTATCAATATTATATCGACTTTATTTCTGTTGATTCCAGCAATATTCATCTGCCTCTGAGTGCCTTCACCACAGTCAATCAAGATTCCTTTATTCTTATAGCTAAGAAACATTCCTGTAACATTCCTCTCTTTTGTAGGCACCATGCAAGAAGTGCCTAAAAATGTCAACTCCATGAATAGAAAAAAGCTTGATGAGTTTATAAAGTTATTTTACAATCAGCAGATGATGGACAGGAACAATATTCTTTCCTTGTTTTATAGGTGCCAAGAAGTATAGTGTGTCTTTCCCTGATTTATATCCTGCATGATTTGCCCCTTTGTAAATTTTATCAATGTAACCGTAGGTTTCTAATATTTGTGGCCAAATAATTTCACTTACTGGTACGAATATTTCCTTGTCTGATAATTTTATTGATATTCCCTTAACAATCCTGAATAGGCCTTGTTGTTTAGATTCGACATTTGTCAATCTTTGATCCATATACGTTATCCATAGATCTTTATATTTTGTATGATAAGTTATATCCTTATTGCTAAGAAAACCTTTAAACCTATCTATGTATTTATTCATGAAAGATGAGAATAATTCATCAGGTTTTAATTCTTCAACTATTTTATCTAATTTTTCATTCATAAGTTTAGCATTTTGAAGTGATATAAAAATTTTGCGGCAATATAAACATTTAAAAACATCCATTATTATCTACAATCATGGAAGATGACGTAATACAGCCTGATCTGACTAAACTGAAAGTCAAGGACATCATAATAGATGCTAAGCCTAGGAAGGAGAAAGTAAAGGCAGTATTTGCCAATGAAAGAGTCATTGCTGATGTGTCTGATGAGTCAAGAGAATTATTCAATCAATCCAGATATGGGACAGTTCTTGAGTCTGGAAAATTACAATTGTCGTTGCTTGAAGCACTTTATTTGATGGAGAAAAACAAGCTAGAATTAAGGGATGCAAGAAATAAATCATTGGATTTTGAGAGCCTATTGAAAAAGGCGACAAAGCTAGAGCCGACTTTCTGGATAAGATATTGTGTATTCAAAGACATGAGAAATAGGGGATATATTATTAAAACGGCATTAAAGTTCGGAGCAGATTTCAGAGTATATGATAGAGGCATCAAGCCAGGAGAGGATCATGCACGCTGGATAATCTATCCAGTACATGAAGGATCAACATTGACATGGTATGAATTTGCAGCAAAGAACAGAGTGGCTCATTCAACAAAGAAGCGATTGATGATGGGCATCGTGGATGATGAAGGCGATGTCACATACTACGAAATTCGCTGGATGAAGCCCTAGCTATTATATTTAGATGCTGCTTTTTGGGCGAGTTGTTCTAATTGTTTATCAAATTTCCTTCTTTCTAACCAAGAAAGTTTCTTAAAGCGCATATGATCAGTATAACTAGTCATGCTTTTTGCAGAAAAATCATAGTTGACGAATAAAAATCCGAATTCTTCATGCATGTTTTTATACATGATGTTGTATAATAAGTCTGCCAATTTTTCAATAGAATCCTCTGAGACAGGTATGTATCTATAATCGTCTATGGCATGATATCTATTGTTAGTGTTTTCTGGATATGGTTCGTCGCTTTTTGCAATATAAAATAATACCACTCTTTACACCTTAAACGGAATTATTATATGCTCATCTATTGCCGTTTCTTTTTTTTGGGAATGCCTCTTTTAAAATTCTATCAAATCCTATTTAGTCTACTCATAAGTTTATACTCTTCTATATATCTTTTGTCAAACGCTTTATTTATTTCTCCTAATAACCATATTTTCTCCTGTTTTTTCCCAGGGCCTGGCTTAATTTTTTTTGTTAATCTGTCTAATTCTGCTTGCATTCGTAATATTTCATTATATTCCCTTAAAGTATCAATTTTTTTATATAGCGGATATATCTTTTTAATGTAATAGAGTGTATTATTCACGGCTTGTGCTAATTGCGGATGTCGTTTCGAGATTTCTTTAAGTGTTTCTAAACCTTCAATAAGTTTTGTGGCAACCTCGATTTCTTTTAACGAATTATATTCGAGTTTAGAAACTCCATTATATATTTTATCAGACCATGTTAAGGGTATTTCTCTGGGTGCACCATTATCATGCCAATACAACATAGGGACTATTCTTTCAAAATCCTTTTTCTGATGAGGCATTCTTAAATCATAAAAATATCTTATATAAATATCGTTTTTCCATTCAATGCAACCGCCACCTGCAACATCTTCAAATTTTTTATCATAATCTTCCCTTATTATCTGGATACACTCCAAATAAGTATTGCGGGGTGATGAGAATAAATATGAGTGTGCGAATATAGTGTTTTTTTCATATTGTATTTGGACGAATTCTTCATTAAAAATGACTGCCGGTTTTACGTTGCCGTCTATGATAAATTTGCTCGTCAAATCCTTTTCATCATATTTCTCTCTATTTTTCCAGTATGCTCGTTGTGCAGGTTTAGTGAACTGGGAAATAAGAAATTCTAAATCGAATTTTTTTACCTCAAAATCTTCTTCATAGGATGCTATTTTGATATTTGAGTTTACAGCCGGATTCAGCAGATCCGCTAAACGACCGCCCATATAAAATAGATCTCCGTTCTGTTTAGGAAATTTGAGAGTATTCATTTGTTATCACCTATTAGTATAGACTAATTAGGCTATTTAAATTATTGTAATAATATAATATTATTACAAATCATAAGTTTTAAATATCCTTTAATCTATTACCTATTATGGACACTAAAATCCTTGAGGATCTAGGCTTAACATTTAATGAGGTAAAAGTCTATCTTGCATTATTGGATTTAGGAAGCACTGCTGCTGGTCCTTTGATAAGAAAGCTTCATATGCATAGAGCAGCAGTCTATGATCTTTTAGATATGTTAATAGAAAAAGGAATTGTATCTTATGTTATTCAAGCGAACAGGAAATGCTTTGAAGCCCAAGATCCAGACAGGCTGCTAGAATATTTAGAATCGAAGAAGTCTGAATTAGATGAAAAGAAACTAGAGCTTGAAAAAATCCTTCCAGAATTACATTTAAGGAAAAAGCTTTCAAAAGAACAAGAAGCGAATATCTATAAAGGAAAAAAAGGCCTAAAATCAATATTTGAAGATATATTAAAAGATAAAAGAGAATGGTTAATATTCGGCGCATCAGGCAAGTTCAAAGAGCTCTTTCCAGCATATTACATTCATTTTCACAATAGAAGAGTAGATTCAAAGATACACATGAAAATTCTTTTCAACAACTCTATAAGAAAGGAACGCAGAGAGAAAGATCTTAAATTAAGCGAAATAAGATATCTCTCTGATAAATATCTGACTCCCTCAACAACATATATTTATAATGATAAGGTTGTGATAATTAGTTGGGGTGAAGAGCCGATAGCATTTATGATTAAGAGCGAGGAAATTGCTGGATCGTACAGACAATTCTTTGCAATATTGTGGAAAGATGCAAAAAGGTGATAAGATGGAAACTCTTGAAACAATACACAACAGAAGAAGCATAAGAAAATATTCTAAAGAGCCTGTTTCTGATGAACAGATCGAGAAGATATTACGCGCAGGGATGATGGCTCCTTCTGCAGGCAATCAACAGCCCTGGCAGTTTATTGTTATTAAAGATAGGGATAAATTAAAAGAGATTTCTGAAAGACATCCATATGCATTGATGGCTAAAGATGCTCAAGTAGGGATTATCGTATGCGGAGATCTCGTACTTGAATCTAAACATAAAGGTTTCTGGGTGCAGGATTGCTCAGCATGTACGCAGAATATTTTATTAGCAATACATGATATAGGTCTTGGAGGAGTTTGGATAAGCAGTTATCCTGTTGAATCAAGAATGAAGATATTTGCAGATGTGTGCAATTTGCCCGATCATGTAATTCCATTAGCATTCATTCCAATTGGATACCCTGCACAAGAAATAAAAGCTGTTGACAGGTTCAAGAAGGAAAGAATACACAAAGAGGTGTTCAAATGATAGTCCACGTATTTTTATTCAAATGGAAACAGAATGCAAAGAAAAAAGAGATTGATGAAATATTCAGAGACATTGAAAAACTAAGATCTTCAGAAGGCCTGATAGGCATGAGATATGGCGAAGACTTCTCAGGCTATGCAAAAGGCCATACACATGCATTAGTTGTTTCATTCAAAGATAAACAATCATTAAAAAAGTACATGAATGATCCATTGCATAAAGACATAATAAACAGAATCGACAAGCTCAAACAAGAATGGATAGGCGCTGATTTTGAAGCGAAAAAATAAATTTCGATAATTATTTAAACGTCTTTATGTAAGGATATGCAGGGTGATAGAATGGCAAAGAAAGAATGTAAACATTGGCATTGTGGTTCAGGCGGTTGTGGTGGTGCAGTCTATGGTTTAGGTTTTATTGGAGCAGCAATATACTATATATCGACAGCAACAGGCTTTTGGATGGGCGTGCTAGGATTCTTGAAAGCATTGATATGGCCTCTGTTTTTAGTGTTGGAAGTACTTAAATTTTTGCACGCATGAGGTGAAAACATGAAGAAGATAATCTGGCCAGGGATTCTTGCAGGCATTGCAATGCTGATAATAGGAATGAGTATTAGTTATTTATTTATGCTCATACCGTCTGTCACTGCAGATTATAATAATAGTAATATTATGCGTTCATGGAATGATCCGTTAATGTCTTTATTTTTCCTTTATCCTTTTGTTTTAGGAATAGCTCTTGCATGGATATGGAATAGGACAAAACCTTTATTCAAAGGAACATGGCGCAAAAGAAGCTTTAATTTCGGACTCTCGTATTTTATAATCGCAACTATTCCAGGAATGTTGATCACATATAGCAGTTTTCCATTATCTTTTTGGACAGTAATAGGATGGACAGTGAGTGGTTTTGTTAATGCCTATGTGGCCGGAATGATTTTTGCAAAGATGAATAAATAACAAACATTTTAACTTTATTTTTACTATTGGAAAAGAGAAAATTTTTAAATGATCTCATTTTCTCTTTTTTTATGGAGGAGTTTATCAAATCTACTTGTAAAGATCCTAAACATGGTGATGTGTTAGAGAATATTGCTATGTTAAATGTTGAGTCTTATTTGTGCAATCCTTATTCAAATAAGATTCATGGTTATATCGGAGCAACACTCCTTTTTAAAAAGAAACACAATTATGACCTTACTATTTATTCAATAAATCACCTTCCGAGCCCGACATATTTATATCATGAAGATCATATTCAAATAACTCCCGGCTCTCAATGTCCGTCCTCACTACAAGAACTTATTCTGGAGAGTGGAGCAGATATATATTTTAATAATGTAATACTGCCTCGTTTAGAGGAAATAAAAACCAAAGAATATTTTGAAGCTGAAAAATATGCTAATGATTTTGTCACCGGATTGAAATTTCATTATTCTAAAATATTTGAATCTCTGAAGAAAGAGACAAAAATCATTCCTGAAAGAGAGCATTTAATTTTCATGTCCTGGCAGAATGCGAATGATTTTAGAGGTGCAGAGTTATTCAGATTAGGCGTAGATTGGTATGAGTTTAATGTAAATGCAATGCTTGTTAAAGCTCTTGATGAAGTTTTTCCGAATAAATAATTTATTTCTTCCCTTCCTTCTTCAAGACATCAACTTTATCTGTCTTCTCCCATGTGAAATCAGGATCGTTTCTGCCGAAATGGCCGTAGGCTGCTGTTTTCTTATAGATCGGTCTCTTCAATTTTAATTGTGATATTATGTCTGCTGGCTTTAATGGGAAATATTTCTTGATCAACGCAACAATCTTTTCTTCAGGAATCTTTCCTGTTCCAAAAGTATCAACATAGATTCCAAGAGGATCTGCAACTCCTATTGCATAGCTTAATTGCACTTCACATCTATCTGCAAGGCCTGCTGCAACAATATTCTTTGCAATGTATCTGCATGCATATGCTGCTGACCTGTCGACTTTAGATGGATCTTTTCCAGAAAAACAGCCTCCACCATGTCTTCCCATTCCCCCATATGTATCGACAATGATCTTTCTTCCTGTAACTCCTGAATCTCCTTCTGGGCCACCAATAACAAAGCGGCCTGTTGCATTTATATGGAATTTTGTGTCCTTATCAACATATTTTCTGCATATTGGCTTAATCACTTTTTCAACAATCTCTTTTTTCAAAACATCTTCTGATTTCTCATCAACATGCTGTTGTGCAATGACTATCGCAGAAATCCTTTTAGGTTTTCCATCTTTATATTGTACGGTGACTTGTGACTTGCCATCAGGACCAAGACCTGTAACAATATTTTTCTTCCTGACTTCAGCAAGCTTCATTGTCAATTTATGTGCCATCATTATAGGCATTGGCATTAATTCCTCTGTTTCATTGCATGCATAACCAAACATCATTCCCTGATCTCCTGCTCCTTGCTCTTTATTCTTTGCAGCTGTTACGCCTTGAGAGATATCGGGGCTTTGAGAATGTATAGCAACCCATACCCCTGCATCTTCATAATCAATACCAAATCTAGGATCAGTATATCCAATATCTTTCAGGACCTTTCTTGCAATTAACTGTACATCTGCAAATCCTTTTGTTGTTACCTCACCTGCAACATGTATTGAGCCAGTTGTTGTTAAAGTCTCAACAGCCACTCTTGAATCAGGATCCTGTCTGATCAATTCATCTAATATGGCATCCGATACCTGGTCGCATAATTTGTCCGCATGTCCTTCTGTAACTGACTCCGAAGTAAACTCATAGTCTTTTAACATTTTTATCCCTCCAAAACATTATTCTTATATGCATCATATTTTCTTTTCAGAAATAATTTTGCATCATCATAAACATATTTTGCTAATTTTTTACCCCTTGTGCAAGAGTATCTTGCAATGTACACATTATTTCCTGTTTTATAAACATTTGCTGTGATTCCCACATTCATCCGTATTGCATTGACAAAGCCCTTACAGAACTCTAAAGATCCAGAGCAGAACATTATTTCAAAATAGGGACTTCTTTTACGCTTAAAAAACCTAACACTCCCATCTCCATCGATAGCTCCTCTTATAAAGTGTCTTAGTTGTTCTTTTGGAAGTTCTGGAAATTTAACTATTAAAGATTTTCTCGGAATAACACCTAATCTGATTAGTTTACAAGCCAGAATTTTATTACTAACTATTAATCTATATGATTTTGTTTTAGGAGCATAAAGGAGTGGTTTAGAACTTGAAATAATGTTTCTTATTTTTTCTAGATGCTTCACATCTTTTTCTGCAGCAGTGATTGTTAGGGAATAATATCCTTTTTCAATATTCCATGACACGTTTCCATCAGTATATATCAGTCCTAATGTATATGCAGATTCTTCATTCAATGTATCGAAAAAAGATTCATTTACTGTGTGCTTATTGAATTTGAGTCCTATTTCTCTCGACCAAGTATTAACCGTCGTATGTCCTAACCCAAGCCTTTTGGCTATTTCTCTTTGTGAAAAATTACTAAAATTTTCCCTAATAAATGTAACATATTCGCTTTTTTTGTTTTTTGAAATTTTGCTGCTCATACTGTGCCCTAGGGCAGGAAAATTTCTGGCAATAAAAGCCTTTCTGTCAATATTCCGGAAAATTTTCGGTGATATATTACTAACACTCTCTGATGTGAATCTATAGTCTTTCATAATATCACCACTAGATGGCTTTTGATAATCATATTTAAATTTAATGGATGACTGTTCTTGAATATTTAATGATACTTACGTTGTAGGTATATTTATCTTATCAAAACTAATACTCACACTGTAGGTATATATTATTCGGAGTCTATTTCAACAAATTATTTAAAGGATCAGGGTTCTTTATACCCATTATGCAGAATATCCCAAAGGAAAAGGTTCTTGAAGTAGTAAGACAAGGACCTACAATACCGCAGAAGATAGTAAAGATAGTTGGCGGAGACACAATGCTTATCGGAGCAATACTCTCAACAATGATCAGCATAGGTGAGGTCAATTATTCATCATTGAAGATCGGCGGAAGCCCATTATATTATATTCCTGAGCATGAAGAAAAGCTTGAAGAGTTCATGAATTATTTAAATGAAAAAGACCAGAAGACAGCAAAGTTGCTCAAAGAAAAGAATGTTTTGAAAGATTCTGATCAGGATCCATTGATAAGATTTTCATTAAAGACAATCAGGGATTTTGCCAAGCCGTTTGAGATCGAAAAGCAATTGTTCTATAGATACTTCTTGTTTCCAAAAGAGGATGCAGAATCAATAGCCGCAGGAATGCTAACTAAAGCAACCCCTAAAGTTGAAGTTAAGGTAGAAGAGAAGCCAATCGAGAAGATTATGGAAAGACATACTGAGAAAACTGTTGAACAACCAAAAGCTGAAGTTGAGAAGCCAAAGATTGAGAAACCTAAAGCAGTAAAACATGAAAAGAAATCAGACTTCCTTGAAGCAATAAAAGATCATATCCATAAATTGAATCTTGATATAATAAGCAAGGAAAAAATAAAGAAATCAGAATTTACTCTTATTTTGAAGAATCACGATTCAAATGAATACATTTATTGTGTTGCAAAAGACAAGAAGACAATAGATGAAGGAGACTTATCGACTGCATTTGTCTTTTCACATCAAAAAAAGATGCCCTGCCTATTTCTCATAACAGGAAAACTTACAAAGAAAGCAGAAGCAATGTCCCAGAAAGAGTTCAAAGAGATGAAAATTGAAAAAATGGATTAAATATTTAAACAGCCTTAATATCATTTTATCATGCCAGATGTATTTAATCCATGGGAAGTCAAGGGAGATATAGATTATGATAAACTTATCAAGGGGTTTGGAGTAGAGTTAATCAAGGATCTTCCTGATGTGTTCAATGAAGAAGTTCTTTTTAGAAGAAAATTCATATTTGCCCACAGAGGGATTGGAAGGATCATTAATGCAATCCATTACAAGAAGCCTTTTGTGATGATGACGGGCTTAATGCCTACGGGAAAATTCCATATAGGGCATATGATGGTTGCAAAACAAATGGTTTTCTATCAGAATCTTGGAGCAAAACTTTACATTGCAGTAGCTGATATTGAGGCATATAATGCTAGAGGACAATCATTGGCTGAGTCAAAAAAGAACGCCATAGAAGAATATATCTTAAATTATATCGCTTTAGGGTTAAAATCAGAGAATCTTGATCTATATTTCCAAAGCAACAGAAGCAATCATCAGCATAAGGCAAATGCCTATTATAGATTACAAAATGTACTTGCAAGACATGCAACATTCAATGAATTCAAAGCAGTATATGGAGAAATAACACCTGGAAAAATGCTTGCAGCATTATTGCAAGCATCAGATATGCTTCATCCGCAATTGAAGGAATTTGAAGGACCAATTCCAGTAATAGTTCCAGTAGGCATAGATCAAGATCCGCACATAAGGCTTGCAAGAGATATTGCTTCAAAATGCAAAGAATTCAAGTTTATGGAATTATGTTCATCATATCATTATTTTATGCCCGGATTATCAGGAGGAAAAATGTCCAGTTCAGATTCTACATCATTTATTGCATTGACAGATGATCCTGATGTTGCTGCTAAGAAGATCAAGAAATATGCATTTTCAGGAGGCAGGGATACTGTTGAAGAGCATAGAAAGCATGGTGGAAATCCTGATATTGATGTCTCATTCCAATACTTGAGATATTTTGAAGATAATGATAAAGAATTAAAAAAGGTCCATGATGATTATAAAGCAGGAAAATTATTAAGCGGAGAACTAAAACAGATTCTTATTGAGAAGATGACCAAGTTCCTTGAAGATCATCAAAAGAACATTGAAAAAGCAAAAAGAGTTGTTGATAGATATATGGAGGTGAAATAATGGCAAAGAAGGTTGTTAAGAAGACAGTAAAAAAAGCAAAAAAGAAATGTGGCTGCTGCTGTGACTGCTAATTTAATTATTTTTAATTCTTCTATAAACAAGTTTTTATTTTAAAATAGTATCAGCAGTAAAGTTTATATACTAAAATAATCCTCCTATCCTTCTTCAAGGGTGATTCATGGCAGAGTTTTTCAAGGATTTGTTTGAACAGATTCAGAGTCTAGTAGAAGCTGTTAAAGTAGTTGATCCTTATGAAGGCGGCATAAGAATATGTCGAGGAGTGATAATGGAAAAAAAGCTGCCTAACAGGAAGATAGTTCTTAGAGAAAAAACGCTTACAGAAGTTTATGAGACTAACATGTTGGATCTTGAATATGAAAAAGGCCAGCTTGAAAGGATCTTGACTGATGAATGTACCGAAATGGTACGTGTAGGAAAGATGAAATCTTGTAAGAATGATGCAGGATTGCCTACACATAAGAGAGAGAAAAACAAACTCTTTAAGACTCTAAATCCGTTTGTCAGGCCAGAATATGGTGCTGACTTCAGAAAAGATTTTTTTGGAAGAGCAGTTCATAAAGATAGATATACAGAAGTTCTTCCGCCCGGCGCGTGGTTTTTAATCCCTGAAAGATATTTTGGAATAATGCGAATTGCCGCATTACCTATCAATGTGCAGACAATGGATATCAAAGAATTGGATGTGAATGTATCTGATTATGATCCCAATATCGGTGCAATTGTTGTAGACGCAGTTCTTACATATCTTGTTATAGATGTAAAAAAAGCTTATGTCAATGCAACACAGTACAATGATCTTATTCATACAAAAGCAGAAAAATGTTTGGCTGAAATTGCAAAGAATAACAATTATAATTTCTGGAAGGGAAATTGCGAAGTGAGTTCGGATTTGGCTAAAGTGATTGACAAAAATAATGCAGTAGGGCTAATACAAGGAATGTTTAAACAAGACAATGTTAGAGCAGATGAAAAAGATATTAAAGTATGGTCGCATAATGAGAAAGTAGTACCTTATAATCCTAAAAAAAAGGCAAAAAATATTGATGATCTTTTGGATTTGAAAAAAATATATGAAGGCCCTATTCAGATAAGATCTAATACTAACTTGCTTGCATTACAGCTAAGAGAGGTTCTGAATTATGAACTTACAAAGAATTATGGGATTTTAATAACTTCTGTGGGTATTAAAGAAGGAGTACCTACTAAGCCAAAGAGGATGTTGCATAGCGGAATCCCTTCTGAAATTAGCGTGATAAACACCAATGAGAAACAGACTACAAACTCGGACTATGAATAAATTTAAAAGCTTATTTTATTTCTTCTAAAAATGGGCACTAAAATAACTGAATTGATGCAGAGCAAGGAAATATCTATTGATGATCTTAAGGGAAAGACTGTTGTTGTTGATGCTTTCAATCAATTGTACATGTTTCTTTCATCTATTAGGCAGCCTGATGGATCATTGCTAAAAGATAGCAAAGGAAATGTTACAAGTCATTTGAATGGCTTATTCTATAGATTCACCAAATTGATGCAGCATGATATCAGATTTGTTTTTGTCTTTGATGGCAAGCCTCCTGAACTTAAATTGAAGGAAAGGCAGAGAAGAGCTGAATTAAAGCATGAAGCAGAATTGAAGTTTGAAGAAGCAAAGGAAAAAGGCGATGAAGAAGAGATGAAGAAATATGCTGCAAGGACATCTAAATTATCAAAAGACATGATAAATGATGCCAAAGAATTGATTGATGCATTAGGATTATGCATTGTCCAGGCTCCATCTGAAGGAGAGGCTCAGGCAGCATTCATTGTAAGGAATAAGCATGCTTATGCTTCATTAAGCCAGGATGCTGATTCATTATTGTTCGGATGTCCATTGATTGTTAAAAACTTGACTATCTCTGGCAGAAGAAAACAAGCAGGAAAATTAAGCTATGATACAGTTATCCCAGAAATAATATCATTACATGATACTTTAAAAGAGCTTGATATAGCCCAGGATCAATTGATTGTTATTGCAATGCTTACAGGAACTGATTATAATATTGGCGGAATAAAAGGCATTGGCCATAAGACTGCACTTAAATTAGTGAAAGAATACGGTTCTGGAGAGGAGAATTTTGATAAACTCTTCAAGGATCATAAATGGAGTGAATATTTTGATTATGATTGGATTGAGGTCTTTGATATTATTAAAAATACAGAGACAACAGATGATTACAAGATAATATTTAAGGAAGTAAATGATGAAAAGGTGATTGATGTTCTGTGCAATAAGCATGAGTTCTCAGAAGAGCGGGTAAGAAAAGTCCTTGAAACCCTGCATTCCAAGCCAAAATCTCAGAAGGGATTAGGGGAATGGTCTTGATAGATAAATTAACCACTACAAAATAGCAAAATTTATAAATGCTACATGATACCTCTTCATTAATTCAATAAGGTGAATATCATGAAAATACAAAATGCTAAAGAATTATTATCTAAGATTGAAACAGATCTCAAAGCCGCAGAGTTGACTAAGAAGGGTTTTGTTAAGCATTGTGATGATTTAGGAGAGAAAAAAGAATTAATTAAGAATCTTATTTATTTTCTATCAGAAATATCTGCTGAGAAAAAATATGATTTCATTGACAGTTTTGCTAAATTCAGTGGTATTCTTAGGAAAAATGTTAGTGATACTGTTTCAGGAAATGACTTAAAACAAGAATACCATACTGTGCTTAAATTGGTTGATCTGGTTGATGTTGATTCGTCTTGTGCTTTAGGAGATAAATTCAATACTTATGCTTTGGCTATGGATTCTTTGAGGAATAGGGGTCTTGATGAGTTGATTATGCCTTTGTTTGTTAAGGATGATGGTGCTATTATTTTTAGGCCTTATTCTATGCCTGAGTTGCAGTTGGCTAAGTTAGAGGATTTTTTCACATATATAGATGCTGATGGAAATGAGAGGTCTATTGAAGATAGATTGAGATTTTGGAAGAGTTATTCTCATTCATGCACAGGAATCATAGGAGATGGAAAAGGCAATTTTAAGATTGATTCTATATCTAAGGATTTGATTCTTATTGATAAAGACTTTAATAGCTCTGTATTGCTGGTTAATTATGATTCAATAAATCAACCTTCTTTTAAATATGATAAGAAATTTTTTGAGAGAGGATTGAAGACTTCTGAAGCAGCTGATTTCGAGCCATTTAGATTATTGTTTGGTGATGATGATATTGGTAGAAGCATAATTAGTGAATCTAATGATGTTATAACTAAAAATAATCTTGATAAAAATGGCATGGGATTGTATGTTCCTGAAGATTTGGAAGGGTTGCGGGCCTTGTATTCCGACTACGGCTCTAATGTCAACAGCTACTATCTCCTTAACAATGCTCGTTTCTTGCTGAGTAGCCCGCGCGAAAAATTGCATGAGAAATAAAGGTGAAACTTTATATAATTGAATCATTATTCGCTATTAGGCTTTTGCACAACTTAGG
>DUIB01000069.1 GCA_013330595.1 Candidatus Woesearchaeota archaeon
AGAAATCGCTTCACTTAGCTAAGTCAATACTGGAAATCGATATCTATATAAACTTCCATTATTGAGATTATTGCATGGATTATGATATCATCATTGCGGGCGCTGGTCCAGCAGGACTGAGTGTTGCAAAAGAGTTGAGCAAAGATTTTAAGGTATTATTGATAGGAAGACATAAGCCTCCATATACGACATGCGCATGGTATAGTTATGAAGACAGAGTAAAAAAATATAATCTTCAGAAGGTTGTAGTAAATAAATGCGATGGATTGGTCTTCATAGCAGGCAATGCAAAACATTTTATGAAGGACAAATGTGTTGTAGTTGATCCTGAGAAAGTTCTAGGATTATGGTTTGATGAATTTAGGAATAATAAAGGAATATTCAAGAGTGCAGAATTAAGGAATTATTCTAGAATAAAAGATGGATTGAAAATCATAACAAATCATGGAAGCTATACATGCAGATTGCTTATTGACTGCACAGGATTCAAAAGCCCTATATTAAAGAAGCATAAACTGATAAGTAATTATAATTCCTGGATAATATATGGATCAAGAATAAGAACAAATATTAAAGACACTAAAAAAATATTATTCCTTCCATTAAATGATGAAAAAAATACCTATCTTGGTGTTTATCCTTTTTCAAAAAATACTGCTGATGCATATGCATTCTATAATATACAGGATAAAGCAGGAAAAGTTCTGGATGCCAAGCCATTATTTAGTCAATGTTTAAAGAAATATTATCCAGATGCAAAACAACTCAAGCCCATTGGAGGGCATATTATTTCAGGAGAATTAAAGAAATATGCACTTGACAATATTGTCTTTTTCGGAGAGTCAGGAATGATGGCACCGGCAGGCATCGGAATGGGATTTAATGAGGCATTATTAAAACATAAGAAATTCTCTGCAGGAGTAAAGTCTTTGATGAAGAATAATGACTTCTCAGAAAGATCTTTAGAGAAATTATCTGGAGGCTTATTTGATCCTGCAATTGTTCAATTACAACAAATTATTGCTAAATTTACATATTATTTTATCAAGCATCCAAGAAAATGGGAAGATGGAGTAAAATGGCTTAGTGCTTTAGGTAAAGAAAGCAATAAATGGATGAGAGGAGAGATTAATGTTAAATGGATTGAAGATGCAACAATAAAGATACATAAGATAATCCCATTAAAAGAAACTGCAAAAATGATGCCTGTCAAAGATTATCTGTTTGTCGTTGAGCATTTTGTCAAGTTCCTTGGCGAAGCAGTCTATGAAGAAGCGGAGAAAGCCAATAAAGAATATAAGAGAGAGTTGATAAAGGATAATTAATTCTAATAATCCTCTTCTGAAATCTTACGTAATCAGTTTTTTTTATAATCATGTTTTTCATAGAACTTGACTGCTTTTCCATGTTTGAGAGTCAATAATTCATCAATGTTATTTCCTGTAAGCAGATGGATTGTTTTCTTTGTCTGCTCTTCCAGAATATAAGCTTTCTTCTCTTCCTGTTAATGTTGACTGAAAATATCTGTATACCTCGTAGGGTTTATTTATATGAACAAGCTTATCATAGGCTGTTCGCATCTGACTTCTTTGGTTATTACTACCTCCGGACTGTACTGTCTCAACTTTTCCAGTATCAATATTTAGTGTACCCACAGAAAATATTTTGTCAATAATCCCTACATTTACATTAGCACTTCTTATTTGTGTGAAATATATAGAATTAAAATCCGTTCCGATCAAACCAGATTTAATTAAAACTCTTTTATTCGTAATAATGTATTTTTTCACAAGATTAGAGAAAAAAACAAGCAAGGAAATTAGTAAACCAACAACGAGAACTATTAAACCGACTGTCAATCCGGCTATTGTTTGTGGATTATTATTGGATGAATAATTTATTGTTTCTTTTGAAAACAAGTAAAAGGATATTCCGAATACAATAACTAGAGATGTAATAAGATAAAAGATTATAACCTTTCTATTTATTACATCTTGCCATACAATTTTTTCTTGCGGTTCTAACACGGAAAATATTTCTTGTTCCATGCGTTTATTTTGAAAGGATTAATTAATAAATCTTTCTATTTTTGATAATGTCAACTTAAGTGGGAAAGTTGTCAAGAACTGTTTGCATAACAATCAGTTCGCAGTTCTTGACAACTTTCACGACACACACAACTTGACTTTACCCTATTTTTTTCTAGTAAGAAAATTAACACATTTAGAAGATTTATAAAATTGATAGCTCTAAGTCTTGTCTACCAGAACTTCCACCATTTGATACCTAATTCTTTGTCAATCACTTTCTTGAAGTCTTTGTAGTCTTTTGCTCCGATGATTGTCTGATTATTGATGAAGAATGTTGGAGTGACTGTGATTCCAGAGTTTATGCCTATCTGATAGTTTTCACTCACTAGATCCTTATATTTCTCATCATCTAAGCATTCCTTAAACTTTTTATCATCTAATCCGAGATCTTTTGCATAACTTATAAGATCATCATAATATTGTTTAGGTTGATTAGCAAACAAGTATTCTCTGTACTCCCAGTATTTACCCTCATCGCATGCACAATGTGAGGCTTCGGATGCTAGTAACGCATTCTCATGTGTAAGGCTTAATGGAAAGTCCCTATAGACATATAATATCTTATCGCCATAATGATCAATCAGTCTTTTCACTGTAGGCTCGACCAATTTCGTATAATGACATGAATAGCAGCCGAATTCAATGATCACGACCTTAGCATCTGGGCTTCCTTTATATGAATCTGATATTAATTCATCGACTGGTGGCGCCACTAATGTCTTGTTCTCTCCATGACCCGGTATTGAGCATATCTGAGGCGTAGTATCATTCTGCGGCTTATTGGTTCCAAGAGGATCAAATATGCAGAACTGATCTGAATCAGGACCATTGCAATTTCCATATTTTGCATAAAAGTATACTCCTTGAGCAACAAAGAATATCGTGACTAATGTTAATATCAATAATATCCATGAGAAAACTTCAAAATATCTGAAGATAGTCCTGCCTAATTGAGGATTTATCTTAAGGAATTTAGCTGTTATCTCAGATTTCAATCTTGTATCAAGCCCTGTGTCGCATTTCCTTAATGTTAATTTTTTGAAGACACAATTAAATGCCTCTTTAGCAATAAGCCTGTATTTAGCAGAAAATATCCCTAATAATCCGGCAACAATCAATGCAATAACACAAATCATGATGCTATTAATAATTCAAGGTTTATTAAAGTTATGGATTTTTGATTCTAATTCCTTGCTAAGAGCATGAATATACTCTATCATTTTCGCTCTTATTCTTGGCCATTGTGAGATATTAATTGGTTTTCCACCATAATTCAGATCATTTCTTTTGTTTCTTATTTCTTCAAAGAAAAGCCAATCAAAATCTCTGTATTTTGTGCATAAGTATGTAAATAAGCATAGATGATTAGCACTACTTATCCTATAAAATATCAATAATGCTTCTGAAAGAATATGGATAATGTCATAATGTAGTTTGAATAATGTGTTTATCTTATCTTTATTTATGTAATTTATTGCTTCTAGATCTTCATAAGCAATATCCTTCATATTAAGAATTTTTTCAATATCTACTTCTCTCAGGGAATAAATCATCCCATTATTTATGCATTCATCATAACTAGATTTTAAATTTTTCATCCATCGACACCTTTAGGAAGTAAGGATTTCCTTTTATGATGTCGCCGAATATGATGTTCTTAATTAAACCTTCGTTGATTTTTTCGAAATCTTTCCGGTCATTGGCATAAAATAATTGGATTTCCCTATTGAGTTTCGGAAAATCTTCATGACAGATCTCAAATGCTTTCTTTTTATTGATGTTTCCATAGATAAATACGTCTATATCGCTATCCTTATGCCAGTCTGATTTGCTGAAGCTGCCGAATATGATGACTGTATTAACATCTAATGATGTTAAATAATTTAATACCCCTGCTTTATGCAGCATTTGCATCCCATATATTTTTTTTGTATTCCTATACTCTGAGCGCTCATAATTTCCAATATAATATGGCATCTTGCCTTTTGGCTTATGTTTTAGAATTATCTTTTCCTTCTGAAGTTTTTTGAGCCAATTGCTGATCTTGCTATCAGCCATCTTTGTTTCTTTCTTGATATCCTTGAAATGCCAATACTTGCTCGGATAATTAAAGAATAGATCTAATATTTTATTCTCTTTGCTTTCCATTTTACTTCCTATAATAGGTAGTAATTTAAATAGTTAATGAATTTGATAAGGATTATTTAGCTTTTTCTATTTCTTTCTTACAAAATGATATGCTATAGCATGTCCCATGAATGTTATTGGAATCATGTCTGTTTCAAACAATACCTTCTTGCCATCCTTCTTTATGCCATTGAACTTAAATGTTGCTGGTGATGAAAGATTTGCTATGTGTGATTGATACATTTTGGAGAACATCATCTGATCCTTTTCTTGTTTTCAGTTTGTCTCTTGTTTGTTTTGTATTATTATATATTGTTTTCATTATTATCTTTTTCTTTATTCTCTCTTTATGCCACTCTTCCATGAATGCAGAAATTATCTCGAATGATGAGCGAGAACTTCCATACCCTAAGAACTCCTTGACATTTGATCTTATTAGAAAGAATATAAAGAGAAAAGATTAATATTATATCCTATTCCACACATTCTTTGGTAGATTTAGTCTCTTTCCATGTTGTGGAGTAATCTAATCCACTAAAAAGTTTATAGTATATATTTAGCATGGTTCTTAATACAAGCAATGATGTTACTCCCATCTTTTTACTCAATTCGTCTATTTCATTGAATCTTCGGAAATAATTCTTCATTCGCTTTATCGAGAAGTCAGAATCTCCAAAATATTGTGGATATCTTTGTTTGAGCTGTTTTTGGCCTGCTAGAACACGCTTAAAACCTATTTTCCAATCATGGAATGTGGCCACTTGTATCGATAAGTTATATGCTGAGTCAATTATCTTTCTATGTCCTGCAGTTATTAATTCCAGTAGTCCGTCTTCATTTATAATATCTCGTGGCATCAATTCGATTTCACACTTTTTTGCTAAATTATACAATTCATTCAATTTAATCATGTACAATCTTCCACATACCCAATCCTGTTTGATAGGCTTGCCCTTCAAGTTCTCTGTGAAATATTTCGAGAATATCGTATTATTTTGAGCACTAAAATATGCATTAGCTCCTCCGATAAGTATTAATCTTTTATTTTCTTCGAATTCATTTAAAATATTCTCCGCAGCTTGTGGGTTTAGTGTAACGTCACCATCACAGAACATAACATAATTAGTAATACATTCAGATACAATCTTATTCCATGCATTAGACTTTCCAGGAATGGACTTTATCAGATGTATTTTATGCTCAGTGGAGGCCATATCAGCGACTTTATTATAAGTATGATCTGTAGAACCATTCACACATACATGAATCTCGCTTGGAGAGATTGTTTGTACAAGAATACTCTCAATATTTTTAACTATAGTTTTCTCTTCATTCCTTACTGGTATACCTACAGAATATTCTATATTCATCTATGTTTAACCTCGCTTA
>DUIB01000024.1 GCA_013330595.1 Candidatus Woesearchaeota archaeon
TTCTAAATCAAATAAACAATCACAGGTATCATGATGCAGGCCATTGAATGGGTTCTTTGGATCTTTACTATTCCTGGAATCAGGCCGATGGATGTTGAGACGATCAAAACTAAGAGACCGAGCCATGATGTCATGATAATTACTAGAGAAGTAACTAATGCAATGATACATACTACGAGAATTTTATAATTGATCACAGTGATTAGTCTGCTGAATATTCTTCCTATCCATAATGATAGTATAACAGAAACAGCTCCAGTTATTAATGCAACAGTAAGCAGTATTAGTAAGACACCAAGATCAATGCTTATTAGTTTTGATATCACAATAACAGCCCCATTTCTTGCTTTTTCTATTGTATATAATGCGACCAAGCTTAAAATAAATGAGCTTGTTCCGATGCATCCTAATAATATCATAAATCCTTTGTCTCCAATATTCTTTATTACTTGCATTGACATTACTGCTGCAATGCTGCTGGAAAGTCCTGGAAATGTCGACACAATAAATGACCCTATATTACCTGCAATAATGCTAAACAAGGTCTTTTTCCGCTCAATTATTGTAGTATCCATTATGTTTTGTTTAGGAATATTGTTATTGTCAAAATAGCTGATAATCAATGTTGACAATCCAAATAATCCTGAGAGCATAGGGAACAGTGGATCCTTTAGATTAGTATTGAATACTATTAATCCAAAGATTCCGGATAAGACAACAATAAATACTGACCATAATTTTTTGTTATCACGATATATCATGAAAAGTATTACAAATATCAATATCCAAGCAAAAAAATCATTAAAAAAATCATAGGAATACTTAGTTATTAGGTATAGCAACGGAAATATCATAATCCCAAATATTAATCCGAAGAATGATCCTATAGTAAAAAGTTTTACTGCCATTAATCCATTTCCATTCAACAAATATCTATGGCCTGGAAGCACTCCTAACGCTGTTGCTTCATCAGGGGCGCCAAGGAAAATTGAGGGGAGTGCATCAAGAAAAGTATGCGTAACACCCATTGCAATTATGAATATTGCCATGCTTAAAGGCTCAATACTGAATTTCATCATTAAAATCGGGCTTAATGAAAGTACTAATAATGAAGCCATATTGATATGTATTCCAGGAGTCAAGCCAGTAATAATTCCGATAAATATCCCTGAAAGCATAGCAAGAATCACTTGAATGATCATTTTTGTATTATCTTATCAATTATTATTTTTTCATCTTGGATCTTTCCATAGACAGTTACTGATCTATTAACAAGATTCATGTCAATTTTATCAAACATCAATCCTTGGATTGAAGATGATTGCTCGATAATAACAATTGAGCTTTTATTATATACATATATACTCTTCACAAATCCATTTATTGCCACTTTTTCACCTTGATGATTATTAGAATCTTTTATCATAATTGATTCGGGTTGGTAAAAAAACATTATTAAAAATAGGGAAAACAGCCCTATAACAGCAGTTATTATGGATATTTTCAATAATACCTTATCTTTTAAGTCCATAAAATCAATAATTCTTTATCCTTAATATGTTGATTGCCCAAAAAATCGGAAATAGTCCGAGATCGACGAAAGATATCCGAAATACCGCTAGAAAAGCATATTAAGAAATGATTATTATCCTAATTTATGGATATATATGAAAAATCAAATTACACAATAAGATGCGTGATAATAATATTCTTCATGCCCGGATTTGAAGATTTATTTGATCTAATAGAGACTCTAAGAATTATGCCTAATGTAAGATCAATAAAATTAACTGAAAGGGAGATGATAATAGAGGTTTATTATAAATCATTAACAAAATACAATGAATTGATGGACTTTATCTGGCAAAAAGAAATATTAGGTTTGGAAGAATACTTCATAACACACACAATATCCGAGGACAGATGCAACACAACGGATATGGACTAGAGAATTTCGTATTTGAGTTATATAATGACATAGGATATAGGAATATACGAAGGAATATTTATTTCTCTAAAAATAAAGGCTATAGCATATCTGCACAAATAGATCTAATTTATGAAAATGCATTGGGATTGCCTGTGTATGTTGAATGCAAATCCCATAAAAATAATAAGGTAAATTTTGAGCAATATGCAAAATTTGTGCAGATTTTAAACTTATTAAGAGTTCCAAAATATCCTATAATATATCGTGGAGAATTAGTAACTGATTCATATTTTGATAAAAGGACAAAAACATCTGCAGAAATAGACAGGATTAAACTAATAGATATTGATGCTCTTACAGATTTAAGCAATCAAAGGTTATCATTATTAGGGTTAATAAAGCTGTTATTGAGAGCAAGAAATATTTATGAAACCAAAGGCATTTCTGGAATATTAAATCATGGCATTAGGTTGTTTCTCCCAACAAAACAGCAGATAAAATCATGCAATAAGCCAAAATAATTCCGGTTTCTGACGTAAATTTTCCGAAAAAATAGACGATAGACATATTAAGGATTCTGCATTACCTAAATAAGGAAAAATTGCGGGGTGTGCAAAATGGATGGAAAAAAACTTGAGGACATAACAAAGAACAGCTATTTTAGAAGAGTGTTGCTGCCTACATTAGGCATAGGAGCTGGTTTGGGAGCATATCAATACTTTAAGAATAATGTATTAGACAAGAAGCCAATTGAGGAACAGAATAAATATAAGAGAATTTTTGTTGATGCAGTTGGGGCTGGAGCTGGATTATTAGTTGCAGAGGCAGTCAACAAGTACAAATAAGATGAGCAAGGCAGAAAAAATACTTGGAAGTTTGGAATATATCTCTAACTCTCTTACTGCGGCGAAGGAGTATGTCAATATAGGCTCAAAAATCATCAATGGATTATCCAATAATCCTGCGGATCTTGAGGATGAGCATATTGAGCAATTTCTTTACAACAATTTTGGAAGCTTTGCTGCAAATTTCTACAGGTTTGCTTCCAAATCATATGCAAAAAGAGAAAATTCTGGGCAGCAGCAAAGAAAATTATTAGGAGGTGGAAAATGAATCAAACAATTAAGAATCTAGGAATTTTCGGTGCAGGCGGAGTTGTTGCTTGGCTTATCAATGAATTGAATCATAAGGATGCGGGAAGAAGATACAGGATGAGAATAATAACAAGCATGGGTGTTGTATATGCGATGTTTGTTTCTTTTAATAATATCATCCCGAAATTTATGGATAACTATTTTGATTATCTCAAAATGAAAACAAGGCAAGAATTCATCATTGACTCTACATACGGAAAAAAAGACTACAAGCAGGCGCTAGAATTGCAGCAGGAAACCATAAATGAACATTATACGACTCTTGATAAAAAAATAGATGATACCTATTCGGATATGAAAAATGATATTACATCAGTAATAGCCAAGGGCAATAGTCAAATTTCCTATACCGGCAATGAGATTAAGCAAGTTAATAATAAATTGGATAATATCAGCAACTCAATTGCAGAGATAAAAAACAATCCTCAGAAACCGGTAGATAATGCATTGAAACCGGTGTTTACATCTAACGATAAGTTAAATAACACACAAAAATACGAGGATTATTTGATAGTTATTGATAAGTCACAGAATCTTCTGAATCTACTGGATAATAATGGAGATCTGGTCTATGCATGTGATGTAATATGTGCAAGCAACGGAGGCCCTGACAATGGATCATATAGCATAGCATCAATAGCAGACAGATCAGGTGATTTATATCCTGGAGTAATGAAGCTTAATAAAAGTCCATTAGTCATTACAGGATCTGGAGAGAATTCAGAATATAATCCATATATTCAAGACAGGATGAATGTGAATAAGACAGGCATAAGAACATACAATAATGATTATAATAATCTTGAATCAATGATTAAAGGAAAATCTGTAAAGGTTTTAGTGCAGGATTAAGATGAATCTCAGAAAAAAAGTAAAATCATTAGTCATAGGAATGCCGTCAAGGGCTGGCAGAATAGGTTTTTCATTTTACGAATGCATTATGTGTTCCTTTATTTTGAATCCATTGAATATTGATACTATTAATGAGCCAATTAATATACCTGAATATTTGTATCCACTAAAAAACGTAGAGATTAATTATGATGCACCGAAATTAGAGATCCTGCTTGAGAATGTATTTAATGATCTTGTTAATGACATGAGTAATTTGCAGAATATTGTTAGATATTACGGCAATGCAGAAAATAAAAAATTCTCAGATAAGGAGATATATAAGAAATATAGAGAGCATGATGATCTGATCCAAATAAAAAGATTTAATCCGAAATCAAAAAGTCTCTTAATGATTGACAAAACATTTCAGAAAGCAAGAATATATAACAAGGCAATAATATACAATAGTAATATTTTTCCTAGCAATTTTATGATTGCAGATTCTATCAATACAAAATATTTTTTAAGTGAAGAATATGATATCAGCACTGCAAAAGTATATGGTAATAAGAAAAAAAACAGGGATGGCAAGACTCCTGAAGGATTATTTACTGTTATGAATATTGCATCTAGCCATGATATGCTATTCCGAGGCAAGCTTATGTATGGTCCTTACAGAATGATAATTTCTGATAAATATCCATCAATATGGATACATGGCAATGGTACAGACACCACAAAGCACACTTCCAGTAATAATCGATTTGCATTGCCTGAAGCACTAGGCATTTTCAATAACAATATTGGATATGGAAACAGTCATGGATGCATAAGATTTGATAACCATATCATAAAAAGACTTATTGAAGAGAAAATATTTCAAACAGGGATGCAAATCATTATTTATGAAAACAAAGAGATGACTAAACTATTATCTATTAATTATCCTAAACAACAAAGCTTGACAAATCATGATCTTGCGTATCTAAAGAAATAATTTCTTAACTCTAAATTTACATTATCAACATATTTCTTAAACCCCTGATGAGCATTATCTCTCTTAAATCTTAAATTTGCATCATAGGAATTATCATTAATCTTCAAATTAGCGTTAAAAGTCTTATTGTTTAAATCAAAAGAGACATAATCCTCAATATTTTTGTTATGATAACTGAATGCATTATGATGAGAGAATATCGAATTCTTTTTATCATATGAATATACATGGCTTTTGTTGGCTTTAGAGGAGAACGAAATTCCATTATCATCTTTATTGAATTCAAAGAATCTGTTTATTGTATAATAGCTTATGCTTGCAGCAACAACCCCTGCAATCAACCAATTGAAGAGTTTTCCCATAATAAAGATAATACGTCAATCTTTATATGTCTTTCCCAGGGATTTTCGGAAGATTTACGGTCATTACCGGATATTTTGCATTATTTGGTCTATAATATTTTTATTTTTGTTGATATTAGACTTGTATTTGTTGGCAATATCCTTCATTGAATCTACTTTTATAGATTTATCTTCAAGAATTCTCTTAATTCTTCCAGAACTCAAGTATTGTATGAATTGTGTTATATTTTTAGGCTTTTCAGTCATTCTGCATCTTTCAAAATCAATCATTACAGGCTCATGATCCCTGATTATTATATGTTTATATGGATTAGTCAATTCAAATTTATTCATATGAAGAATATCCATTTGATATATTTGTTTTAGGATCTTTTTAATTATTTGCAAAGTTTCTGATTTTGAAGAGTATTCGAAATATTCTTCTATTGGTATTCCATCAATATATTCCATTTGTAATGAATTCTTGTTTTTATCATATGTTATGAGCTTTGGGCCAATACCGTGTTTATTTAAAGTTGTAAGAAATTTTGCTTCGTTTGCAGCATTATAGTCTTTTAATGCTGTTTTAATCACGACTTTAAACTTTTTGATTGTAACAACTTCTACTCTTCCTCTTTGACCTTTAAAGATCAATGGTTTTCGTTTTAATTTATATACATATAATTTCTCCATAAAGAAACTCTTTTGATCAAGTAATTCTTTATCATAATACCTGTCAATCATTCCAATGATCTTATCCTTATTACCAAGACTACTGAATACAATAAGTATTATCCCATTATCATTCAAATATTCTTTTGCATATAATAAGAATTTGCATATTACTTCATGACCTTTTAATCCTCCTGTTGTTATTAGCTTTTCATTGTCATTCTCATCATCTGGAAGATACGGAGGATTAAAGAAGATTGTGTCGTAAGATCCTTTGATATTTGAGAATAAGTCTGAAATTATAAGTTTACATTGTTTATCTGAATATCTTTTGATATTTGTTTTTACATAATGTATTGCCTCTTTATTGATGTCTGAAAAAACAACTGATCTTACTTTCTTTACTTCTAAAGCAGCTGTTCCTTGTATGCCTGATCCGCAACCCATATCTAGAACATTCCCAAAAGCATGTTTCCTTACAGCTTCTGCTAACATATAAGAATCCTCCTGTGGTTCATAAATAGTCATGCTATTAGAAACATTATTATCATTAAATATCTTTTGATATAAGNNTGATATAAGCGATATAATCACTAATTCTTTACTTGCATTTGTTAGAATTAATGGCTTATTATCCACAACAATTGTATCCTCTATCCTTATTCCAATACCCTTGCTTTTGATGTACACTCCTGGCTCTATTGTTATAATCATATTTTTTGTTAGGACCATGTCTGATTTTTGGTTTATTTTAGGCTCTTCATGTATTTCCACCCCAAGACCGTGTCCGAGTCCATGAACAAAATATTTTTTTAAATCTCCTAACATGTCTAATGATTTTTTATAAAGAGATAAGCATTTCGTGTTTGGCTTGGAGCTATTGATTAGCTCCTCTTGAATTTTTAATATCTTATTATATAAAATGATGTCCTGTTTTCCAGGATTTCCAATGTATATTGTTCTGCTCATGTCAGAATTATATCCTCCATGGCTAAAACCAAGATCAATTATGCAGAATCCATTATTAAAAATTCCTGAATTATCATGATGTGGTATACAAGCATTAGCTCCAGAAGCAATAATTGGCTCAAAGCTTAAACCTAGATTATTCTCAAGAGCATATCTCTTTGTTTCATGCACTATATCTTTTTCATATTTGTATTTCTGTTTTCTTAAATTGCTGATTATTAATTCATAACATTTTTTTGTATGCTCGCATGCAATTTTTATCTTATTTATCTCATCTTTTGTCTTAATTAACCTTAAATCTTTAAGATAGTCAGATATGTCAATCATATTTATTTCTTTGAATAAATCCTTGTATTTTATCGGTAATTGTTCAAAGTTAATGCCGATATTCTTGACATTATGCTTTAATAATAATTTTTTTAATACATCCTCAGAATAATCAGTAATTGTAAATCCTTCAGCTTTCGGATTGCTTAAAGGACTCTTTAACAGATATTTTTTATTTTGCATTATTAAAATATAAGAATCTTCGATAGTTTTTCCTAGAATCCAGAAATGATTAGGATCCTTCCATTCTAGAAATAATGCATCTGTTCCTTTCTTGAGTTGAATGTTCATTGTCTAGGAAACCTTACATCTGCTTCATTGATATAATCTTTGACTCTTTCGACAATTGAATTCAGGTAGTATTTTTCTATTTTTTCAACAAACAATTCAAAAAGCTTAGAATTTTCATTTATCCTATAAGAGTTTTTCAGTTTTTCTACAAGAAAAATATCTCTTAAGCGCAGCAATTGCCTTCTAATATTGCTTGATGCAATGCCTTGCAATGGAAGATTATTATGTTTTCTGAACTCTATAACATTATTTTCAATGTCCATTGATGTTAATGGCTCTTTAGCCTTGAGAACAACATAAAGGATATCAACAATAATATCCCTAGAATCACCAGGCTGCAACAAGCCAACAGAGAGACAGAGCTTTCTCACTAAATCGCGATCCTTAAGATTTTCTGGCTTCTCATATTTACGCAACGAAATCTCCGCTAATGGCGTATCTATAGCTATGATCTTATTCATCACCCACAATCCTCTAATGAGCAAAGTGCATAAGCTAATATATAAAGTTTTTGTTCATGACTAATAATAATAAAAAATGATAGAAAGATTTAGAGAAATGCAGTTATTTACATCCTAATGAAATATGTTTTATGATATTTGATAATGTATTACAAATATTATTTTTAATTATTTTACTTAAATCAAAAAATAGAGTGATAATATTATGTTCACTTTATTTAAATAATTTCAGACATGTTCCGAAAATCTTCCGG
>DUIB01000029.1 GCA_013330595.1 Candidatus Woesearchaeota archaeon
ATGAACCGGAACCGTCTGCTGAGCCGATGAGTATTCCATCAAATGATGGAGGTGCTGAAGTATTTACAGTTGAATATACGGGAATATCCACTCCGTCTATCCTTAATGTCGCATTAGCAATATCGTTTTGTGCATTGCCAGGAGTCCTTACGACAATAAAATGCCATAATCCATCGATAGCATCTTGCCCTGCTGAATTAAAATATCTATAATTTGTACTTGATAAACTCAGGATAGGTCTGTCTGTAGAAGTATAATTAAAACAGAAGTATCCTCCTCCTGTTCCTGCCACAATTATGTCAAAGATACATGGGTTAACTTTCTCACTATCTTTCATCCAAAATGTTACTGTTACTGCACCAAGATTGAAGTTTGCAGTAGAATTATATGAAATAGCATCTGTGTAAGCTTTATACCATGCTTCATCTATTACACCCACATGCCCTACAGTACCGCATGTACCGCATGTAAGATTATTTCCTCTTCCTGAGAAATCATAGATTCTTGAAACACTTTCCGCAAATT
The DNA here is from genome assembly GCA_013330595.1 of Candidatus Woesearchaeota archaeon. Classification (GTDB taxonomy): domain Archaea; phylum Nanobdellota; class Nanobdellia; order Woesearchaeales; family UBA9642; genus UBA9642; species UBA9642 sp12459u. The sequence goes on from DUIB01000029.1 coordinate 526, forward strand.
CTGATTCATTATTGAAATGATACAATGCCTGCAATCCCGTCCTATTGTATATGCTCTCTCCAGGATATCTAGTCTCCCTAGAAGCCCATGAGCCAGTATCATTTGTGTACAATTCAACTTTAGTGGTTTCTGCATCATCAGTTATTGTTGCAGTAAATCCTACACTCGAATTCTGCTTAGAATAATTAGAAGGACTTGTCAATGATACTGTAGGTGCATTATCAATAATTATCAATCCATCACTCAAAACAGTATTACCATCTGCAGTGCCATTATTTGAAGTTATAGCAACACTCCAATTCTCTCCCTTTTCAGTCTCTTCATAATGTATCTGCATCATACGCTTATTCAATGATTCCTGATAAAGATAAGCTATCTGCTCAGAAGACAACGACCTATTGAATAACATCACCTCATCAAGTATTCCGTAAAAGGAATTTCCAGAACTGCCATAGCAATGTCCTAAGCAATTGAAAGTAATGCCTGTATTTGAGAGTATAGCATCCTGAATTGTGCCGTTAATATATAGAGATAAAACGCCAGCACCATTAGCAACCCATGTGACCATTGCCCACTTATTTCTTATAACATTACTTTGTATAGTAGTATAATAAGATGATCCATTATCCTGCCTAATACCCATATATCCTGACAACTTATTGAATCGTAATGCATTATAGTAGCCTGTATCTCCAGCATAGAATGCGTCATCAGCTGTATCTCTCAAATATACCCAGCTTGTAAAAGTCCATGGTGTAGTGCTTGAAGGAGTGAAGTCTGTGAATGTAATCCTGTCTTCTGCGCCTACATCTTCATCAAAATCATATCCTCCACCAATATAGCCGCTGCTAGTCCATGCAGGAGTTAAAGTACTGCTTCCGAGTGTTCCATTTCTAACATATGTAGTATAATCAGGAACTGCATTTGCTGTTGTCGACGTGACTTGTTTATTGAAAGGCATATTCAATACAGCAATAGATGTCCCATTAATATGCCAGTCAGTGGTATTGAAGGCTGCATTTCCACTAGAGATAGTGAACGATGCTGTAAGATTCTCAGAAGAAAGATTAGTGCCATAAGTACTGTTAAGAGTAACTGCATTTATGGTAGGAGCAGTAAGTGTTGTATAATTAATTATAGTCGCATTGCTTACTGATAAATTTCCTTCAGTCAAATCATTTGTGATGTTTTCAGTCAACGCATTGTATGCATTTATCCTAGAGAATAATCTCTGAGTATCATTGATCAAATCACCTGTATGGATAAGATAATATTTCTTCTCAGTAGAATTCATTGAACTAAAATTCTCTGCTCCCTGCATTGTCAATGCGCTGACAGCAGAAACTATTGGAGTGCTCATTGATGTTCCTGACAATGATGTTTCATCGCCATTGATATCTCGTGTAACGATATTCTCTCCAGGAGCGACAAGTAGTGTTGCATTGTTAAATGATGAGAATGATGCTAATTCATCAGACTTCGTCGATGCAGCAACAGCCAATGCATTTCTTGCGCATGCAGGAACTCTTACACTTCCAGAGCCATCATTACCTGCACCTGCAATGACGAGAATTCCTGAATCAGCTAATTCATTCACTTTTTCTGCGACAGGATTCTCATCGCAATATCCTGACGAAGTTCCTGCTCCAATAGATAGAGATATAATAGAAACATTTTGATCATAACAATAATCCAGTCCTGCCAGTATATCAGATTCATAACCTGCACCAGCATCATTGATCACCTTGACTGCAATGATTTCAGATGATGGAGAAATATTATAGATAATATATCCGACGCTTGTTCCATGTCCGAGAACATCAGAATAATTCGTACTATTATCAATGACATTGAATCCATCAACAACATTCTCAACAACATCTGAATTCATTCCAGTATCAAGAACACAAATCTTAAATCCCTGTCCATTAAGTTCTTGAGTTGTTGAATTAAAATAATATTCCCTTGCATCAGTCAATTTAACTATTCCATTAACATCATTCAATAATAGATTAACAGGATTATCAAAATAGACCGCTTCAATATTATCATTTTGCTTAAGAAGCATTAATTGAGTAATATTCAACTCTGCAGCCTCCGATCCAGAAGAGGACTGTTTAATATCAAAATCTTTTGCATCAATAATTTGTTTTAGTTCATCTGCCGATTTTAATTCCATAGAAATATTATTTATTTCTTCCTCTATCGTATTATCCTGTTCGCTTGTTATTCTGACTATAGATGATTTTTTGTTTTCTTTATTTTCCGCATTCTCTAATGTGTCCTGTTTTTCCTGCAATTGTCTCCTTAATCCATCAATATCCTTTAATGCATATTCATCCTCTGCCTTTTCCTTTATGTCTGATAAGTATTCGTTTAATTTCTTATTATATTTGATTGATTCCTCTTTGTATTTAACAATCACTCTAACAGCATTCTCCGGATTTGAAGTCCATTCATCAATCAATTTCTCGTCAACAGAAAATGGGAGTTCAGAAACATTAAGTGTTGTATTCAAAGGCTGAAATGTTGTTATGGTGAACATGCTTGAATTGATCAATTCTTCTCCGTCAGTGGCATAGATGAAAGTCGAAGCAGTATCAATTCCCGCCAAAATAAATCTTGCAATATTATTATCAATTTCAAGACTTAATCCATCGACAGAATAAATATCGTAAAATAACTCATCATTATCAGGATCCATAAAATATTCTGAAAGATTTATTGATTGATTTGCTGCAAGATCAGGGATTTGCTTAATTTGTATAGGAGGATTATTCTGTATTTTCTGTAAAAATATTATTGATTCCAGATAAAAGCTGCTATTATCATCAACTTCTATAACGAGCAATAGATTCTCGGGAGAGATATCAATATTGCATGTCTCCTGGCATTCATCAAATAAATCAGTATAGATTATTAATTCAGTGATGTTTTGGGTCAGATTCTCTGACACATTAACTAATGTCTCATTTAGCCCAATTGTCTGATTAATAGTCACATTAACAAATACTTCTTCAAATTCTGAAGTCTCATTGGTAATATTATCAGTTATATTGCTGATCTCTGTTGATAGATTACTTAAATCGATAGATTCATTAAATGTAATATTCGTATCAGCTGAATCATTAATAGAATAATCAGCAGAATCATTTAAGGAATAATTTGTATAGTCGATTATTGATTCACTAATATTCTCTGTAGATTCACTGATATTTTTAATCATAGATTCATTAGTATCTACTATTTCTGAATCATTTATCAAATATGAATCATTGATTACTTCATTATCATTGATTATTTCAGGTTCAACTATAGGCTCAGAATCATTTATAATCTCTGAATCATTTATTATTGTGTCATTAATGCCAGAAAAATTATTATTTGTCTCCTCGCTTATCGCAAGCCCTGTTATAAGGTTAGAATAATCCTCTTTTGAGAGGTTTACAGAATCATATATCATATACTTTGCGGATTCATTTTCCCTCAAAACATATATCTTGAATTGCCCTGAATATTTTCCATTGATCTTTATTGAAGTAATATTGCCTGCAGAATTACTGAGATTCTTTACATTGAAATTATATTCAGTTATTCCTGCACTGTATGATTGATCAACAATAATAGAGTATTGCTTCACATCTTCGAATGTGATGAATCCTGTGAATGTCGGGCTTAGGAAAAAGTATACTAATCCGATAAAAAGGAATACAACAAATGCAGAATGCAAAACTTGTCTTTTATAGTCAAAAGTTTTCTTTGTTTTTATTTTCTCTAATGAATGTATTCTTTGGTTTAATTTTTCAATATATTGCTTTATTGATAATCCCTTGGTTATGCTCTTGATTAAGAATTCTCTCTCAAATTTAGTTATCTTTCCTAATCTGTATTTAATATCAAGCTTATTTACAAACCTAATAAAATTTTCCTGCTCTTTTCTTGATTTCTCTAATTCATTCATGTCCACGCATATCTATATACATTACATTGTAAGTATGGTTTATAAAGGTTTTGTTTTATATAGACGAGAAATCATAAAAAATCAAAAAAAAGAACAATACTTACATAGTAGGTAATATATTATAAATCAAATATCTTCAATAATATATATTCAGAAATATATCTTTAGACATATTTAATAATAAATATATTCTTAATAAGTTATTCATAAAATCATCATCCCCTCTTTGATCTATTGATAAACCATAAATAAATTAGTATAAAAAGTTAATGAAAAAAATAATAAACTAATAACAAATCTATCATCAATTTATCTCATATATTTCAAAATTATCCAAATACATAGTTTCGCCGGCACTCCCACTCCATATTCTTTCTGGCATAATTCCTAGTCTAAAACTCTTCTGTTTTGACTTGCTTGTATCACCCATAACGCTCCTTCCGATAAATTTACCATCAATAAATAAGTCTACATATCCATCCGGGTCTGACTTGAAATGATACTCAATATCATGCCAACTTCCTTCCTTTACCAATAGTCCTGCCATCCTGTTCTGTGGTACCCAGTGCTTGAAATCAGAATCGTCAGAATATTGCATATAAATATGCGTATCATAGCCTGATTTATTAAAAGCAATATCTGCTCCAGCCTTATTATCAATCATAATAATGTTTTTTCCGTATGCTGTAGTAGCATTATGTCCTAAACTAAATCTTATATCCTTACCCAACCAAAAATCATTGGAAAGCATCATGCTAACTTTATAAACATAATCTTCAACATTAAAATCCTGAGTCTGGACATACATCTCAATCTGACCATCAAAAATCACTTTCATAGACTTACTGCCTGTTCTGCTTTTTTCAGAAGTGACAGACATTTTTCCCTTATCATTTTTGATCGGCCACTTGCTTAAAGTACCTGACTCAAAATCATCCTTGAAAAGCAATTGCATCTTAGGCTCAACCTTATAAACACCTGCACCAGGTATTGTGAACTTAACATCTTTTCCAGAACTTAAAACATTACAACTCGAACAAACTGTCCTATCTTTCATTATTATAGGATTGCTATTGTTTACATCATATAAAGTAACTGTTGCTGAAGTATCAAGCACTGGCAATTCTTCACCATTAAGTATGACCAGACTATTCCCTATTGTCACATAAGCATCTAAAAATAGATTAGCCATATCAAGATTTTTGTTTCCAAACTCAATCTTCCCATATTTAGATTTCTCAAGAACAACATTGCTAACTGAAGTAATATCAGCAACATTCCGGAAATTTGTCGTAGCTCCATCAAAATTCTGATAAATAGGAATCTCTTTTACGTTACAGATAAAATACTTTGGATAGAAATTTTTCAGAACTTCAAAAAAGTGCCCTGACTCCATTCTATATATTGATTGCCAAGGATAATCATCTCCAAGATCATCATCCATCTTCCTTAGTTTATTGAAAGAAGTTTCTAATTTTGACTTGTCGACAAATCCTGCATACATAGGATATACACAATTATAAGACAACTCATTTGGCACAGTTGCATGAAAATCAAGCCTCCCTAAAACACCTAATAAGTCTCCATCATCAAAAACCAAGCAGTTTCTCCATCCCTCAATCATTGCCTCAGATTCAATTCTCTTATAACCACAGTTATGCTCAAACTCACTATGCCTTAATCCTCCATAAACAATATTGGATTCGCTGGTCGTATAATCCCAGAGACCTGCATGATTCCAATAATCCCAATTCACAGTTCCATTCTCAGTATAATAATTCTTTTTCAGATGATAAAGAAGTTTAGCAGCCCTATCTCTATACTTTAAATCTCCTGTTATCCTATAAAGAGTAAGCATTGCACCCGTCCATTCAGCCTGTTGATTATGAGGCAAAGACATCAGGGCACGACCACCCATATGGACTTCTGAATCATTATGGAATAAATAAACACCCGATCCATCACCAACTTCCCTATACAATCCTCGCCTATCCCATTTATCGAAAAGATCTTCGATTTTTGCTAGATATATATCGGCATCAGCACCATATTCTGTCTCAAGACCAGGATCAGACTTGATAAATTCGATAAATTTGGCAATGGCTCTTACCATGAGGCCTTCACCGACAAGATACTCGAAATAAATTCCTTTAGTCCTACTATAATGGTCTCCATACCACCCCCACTCTTCTTGAGTGTTTCCGGGAGTCTGTCCATAACCACTGTAAGTAAAAGGACAAACAGCACAATCATTGCTCGTGATATCGTCTTCAATACAGAAAAGAACATTTATGTCAGCACGCATAATATCAAGATAAGTCTTGTTACGTGATGCCTCATAAGCAGAAGCAATACCTTGAAGCTTATAACCTTCACCCCAACCCATTGAATCCCCATCATCAACATCATCACCATCATTATCGCAAATATAAGAGTATTTTAGTGTAGCAAATTTATTTACATATAAAAACATTTCAGCACATTCATCCTTACCATTCAACATACAGTATGAAGGATTAGGATCTTGATTCTTCAGTGAGAAAGAAACTGAATCAACAAATACATTTCCAGAAGAAGTGTATGCTTTTGCGACTACTTGATGATTGCCTATTGCAGCGCCATTAAGATAATACTCATAAGGGTAAGAATTATCTGTAGATAATTTAGTATTATCTTTCCAGAATTCAACTCTTGCAATATTATCTAAACCTAGCTTTTCTGCCCTCAAATAAATTGGTCTGTCTTTGATTAATATCTCATTACTAGAAGGACTTGCAAAATATACAGAAATATTATTTGAAGGAATACAGTCAGGA
>DUIB01000044.1 GCA_013330595.1 Candidatus Woesearchaeota archaeon
ATTTGACCGGTGGTTCTTGACAATCAGAAACTTTACACTATAGAAGTATTTTAGATCTTAAACAGCACACTCTTTATTATCGGTACTAATAATAGAATTAAAAGTACTGCTAATGTTATCCAACCGATCTGTGCCCATAATCGTGTTCCTTTCTCTTTGCCCTTCATGTTAACTAATGATGTATGGAGCATTCTTCCTCCATCAACAGGTCCTAAAGGCAACAAATTAGCAAGACCGATTCCTAAAGATAGAATAAACACCCATTCTAGAAGATTGATCAATATATATAATCCGTTATATGCCACGCCATAAAACCAGTCATCGCTTTTTATTTGGTACTCTGTCTTTATCCCTGCAACACCTAGATATCCCTTATTTTTATCATTAGGATTCTCTGTCAGTGTGACAGAAACATTCTTATCCTTTGACGCAAGTGTAAGAGTATCATTTGGCTTAGTGCAAGATAATGCATTTGACATATCGGTTGAATCCTTTATTGCCTGTCCATTAATCTCTGTATAGACAACATGCTTTTCTACCCCATACATTGCTGCAGGATAATCCTTCTGTATTGTTGTAAAGCTTACTCCTGTCGGATCAACCATTGCTGTCAATGCAGGATTCAAGACAACAAACAATAGTAAAGCAACGATTGCAGCTAATATTGCGTTAAAAAAAGGTCCTGCTGCAAACATCGATACCTGTATAGGTGAAGGTGCTTTAGTAAGTTTTTTCTCATCAGGCTCAACAAAAGCTCCTATTAATGGACCAAAGAAAACTATTCCGGTGCTTTTTACCGGAATCCCATGTGCTCTGGAAACAATTCCATGCCCAAATTCATGAAACACAACCACTATAAAAAGAGCAATTATCCCATACCAGAATGGAACAAATATAGGACTTCCAGGAATCTGTATCCCAGGAATAACTAAAGACATTGTCGGCGGCGCAGAAGGAACGAATATCAATTCATAAAGTCCTTTAATGAAAAAGCCAACTATAACAATCATTCCAATAAATCCTAGACCAATTGCACTATATCCTAGAATCTTAACAAATTCCTTATTCTTATCAGCAAACTTATTGATAAAATTAACACCACGCTGGGTTCTGTATAAAAGAATGAATTTATTCTCGACCTGCCATTTCTTTCTATTAATAAAAATCAGTATGGCAATAATAAGATAGAATAATATGACCCATTTATACTGAATTACCCAATCAATGAATGCCATTCTTTAACCTTAAATAAGAAGTTTATAAAGTTAATTATTATTTCTTTCTGACAGGTCTTAATGCCTTGCCATTGCATTTCCTGCATTTGACTTGCTTAGCAATAATCTTCATATTGTCAGATCTGATCTTAGTCTTGCAATTCCTGCAGACAAATACATTTTTATATAACCTTGCGTGTGCTTCGGGGAATTTAACCAAATTTTTTACCAAAAAATTTAGTAAAAGTGAGCGACATTTTTTCACAAAAAACTTAACGTTTTTGTGCCCAAAAAATCTTTGATTTTTTGGGGCTTCGAAAAAAGTCCCTCGGTCTTTAACTTTATCTTTTGTCCTCCTTGTTTATTCAGGTTTTACCTGTTTCATGACTTTATCATTAAGTATGACCCAATATAATACATTTGATCCTTCACTGCACGAGTCTTTCAACTCTTCTGGAACTGTCAGATCAAAAGTTTCAAACGTCTCTGAATCCATTACATTTGCCTTATCATTAGTTATGCTTAACACTTGGGCTGTTCTTTTCTCAATTATTGGAACATCAATATTATCATGTCCTGGCATTACTAGCTCTCTTTTCTTTCCATCAATCATGCCAACAGCAACAAGCCTTACTTTTGCATGTCCATGCTTTCCGGGCCTTGATGTTTGAGTATCTTGAACAATACATGCTGCTCCATCTACTATCACATAATTGCCTTTTTGCAATGTGCCCACAGACTTTGGAACAGTGTCTCCCATAAATTTCACCTTAATCTTATAAGAAAAGAAAATTTGAGGCATTTATAAAGCTTTTGGGGCACAACAAAATTCTCTGAATTTTGTGTGCAAGAAAATAGAGATTTCCTTTGCACACAAAAGTTACGAACTTAGTGAGGAAGATTTTGGATGATATGCTTTAAATTTTCCTGGGATATTTGCATAGATCAACTAATTTCAGTGCAACCTTTGTGTAGCTTTTCTTAATTGGATCTTTAAGATTATCTTCTATTAAAGAATTTTCTTTTGCCTCCCCAATATTTTCCAAAGTAAATGTCTTATTCTCATAATGTTTTGTTGCAGCAAATATCATCCCGAATTTGATTAGATCTTCTTTTGTTATTGTTTTGTAGACCTCATCGTATATTGTCTTCGCATCCTCAAAATTTAGCTTTAGTGTTAATGCATCTCTATCCTTTACATATTTTCTAAAATCTTCCATTTCATTATGCAATACATTTTCCTTATCCTTTAATGTTTGTTCTTTACTCTTAAATACAGTTTCCTTATTTGTATTGTATAATTTGTCTATATAAACTGTAAAATCATCTTTCCAATCAGGCTTATTGATTAATTCAAAAGGCCTTCCGTAGAAATGTCCTATTCCTGTATCGAACCAGATTCCTCTAGTGCTTTCTGTTAAAAACATCTTCACTGTATGAGCAAAGAATATTGCATAATTCATATTGTTACATATTGTCAATCCTTGATTAGGATCTTCCTGGAGGGTGTGAAGATGACAGATATAATGCACTAGATTTTTTGGAGCGTCATTGATATATTTATTTACTTCTTTCTCATCTTCTGGGTTAGAGAATCTTATCGGTTCGAGAATTACTCTTCTGTTTATATTCATTGCATCTTCATATTTATATATATCGGCAATATTCTCTGGTTTGAATGCAACTTTAAAGAAATCATCTTTTTGCATCAATCTCAAAAAATGATAATCATTTTTATTTTCAGGCATACCACTCAAGAATAGTCAACTTTTTTATAAATGTTTTGATATTACCCCCCAATCCAGAAGCCTGAAACCTCTCCTCTTCTTTCTAAGCCATTGAGTGAGTTCTTGCTCAGAAACATTGAATCTCTTTTCATCCTCTCTGAAAGCTGTTGTATGCGCATGATGCTTTCCATTCTTTATGTTGAATGAATGTTTCTTATGTAAAAGTTCATGATACATCACGTAATCCAGAAATCTTTTTTCATTAAGTGGAAGATCCTTAAATATTGTGCTCATAAAAATAGTGTCTGAGCTGTATTCATAGCTTCCAAGTTTGTTGAATGATTCAGAGGCAAAGATAAGATTAGGCTTGTCCATCATTCCTTGAAACATATTTTCATTTACTCTTTCATAAGATTCTTCAAGCTCTTTATCATAAGTATGTTTTTTTGCATATTTAGAAAGGTTTTTCATGAATGACTCATACAGCTTCATGTCCTCTGTCTTGATATTTCTGATCTTTTTTATTTTCACAATCAAGCTCTGGATCAATCCTACTTGAATGTCCTTGTCTATATCCTTCCATTGCCTAGACAAATTGAACTCTATTTTATCTGCATTATATTTTGCATTTGCATTAAAATTCTTGAAATGGCCAGAATATTTTACTTTGATGATTCTCTTCTCTTCTATACCGAGTTCTTCAATAACTCTTGTAAGGTCCATGGCCTAAAATCATACTTGTGATTTATGAATTTTATGGAAGCAAAAACTTTATATATCAATTGTATATACATATGATATATGGGAGAATTGATCCATATAAGAATAGAGAAGAAGATAAGAGACGAGATACAGAAAATAATCAAGGACAATATGTTCAGTAGCGAATCAGAGTTCATCAGAGATGCATTAAGAAATAATATTGAAGTTTATAGAAAGATTGAAATATTAAAATCCATGCAGGGTAAGATAAAACCTTCAAAGAATCCTACTAAAATTAAACGTTCAGAGGTTTTCAGGACGTTCGGACTTGAAAATTGATGCAAAGTCTCTAATATTATTAGTCACGATAAGATCTGCTTTTGCCTTCCTTGCTAACAGTATATGCAAAGCATCGGAATAATGAGTAGGGATTAATTTGGCTTCTAATTTATCATTTGCTTCTAATTTTATTAATATTAACTTATTTTTTAAGAATTCAAATAAAAATTTTGTACTAGAATATTCAATAATTTTGCTTAATTCATATAACACCTGATCAGACAAAATAATATGATATTTGCATTTTATTGCTTTTCTGAAAATATTAAATGAATATCTTGATTTTTCTCTATTCATGAAGTAATCCAGATAAACATTTGTGTCTAAATATAGTTTCATGAAATTAGGAATTCATTCTCCTTAATAAGACTTGCCTAAGAATTTTATGGAAGATTTCCGGATTATTCATTCCTTACTTCATATCTTAGTATTGCCGCAATCTTCCCGAGCTCTTTTAGCTGGACACCTTCTCTTGTCTCGACACTCACAAGAAAAACAGCAGAATTCATCTTTTCTGCCTCTTCTGTGAACATATCAATCACTTCATCCTCTAAAGCTTCTGATAAAAGGACAGTGTCAACAGCTCCAAATTGAATATTTTTTAGAACTTCATCTTTTCCATAACTTACTTTTCCTGGTGTCTTGCCTAGAAGATCAAAGAATTTCTGCATAATCTTTTTTTCCTCAGCAATCTCCTCATTAGCCAATATATCATCTGACTTATCAACTAATTCCTGCAATCCAAATTCTTCAGTGTAGCTTAAATCCTTTATACCGATTATTTTATTCTTAACATCTGTTGTTATGAAATTTCCGTCGACAAACTCGTATTTTGTAGGTCCGGGGCCTCCAACGAGGATTCCTTTAAGGTTTTCCATCTTAAGAAATTGGTCTTTCATTATTTCTCCAATCTTATTATAGAATGCCTTTGCAGCAAGCTCCCTGTTTTGTGCAAATCTTACTGATGATTGTCCTCCGGCTTTCATCTTTCCCGGCACCATCGAATCCTCTTTGACTAATGGAATGATTGTTTTTCCTTTTAACAAAGCAACTGTTGCATCTCTTCTATCCATAACAACTAATCCATATGTTGATTTATCCTCTGCCATTTCTTTTAATGGATCAAGAATAAACTCTTTATCACATCTATATAATCTTGTATTGATCGGCGTGGGAGGCTCTATTGACCATACTTTAAATTCTTGAAAACCCTCTCTTTTAGCAATATTTCCAGAAAATGCAGCTAATCCGTGAGCAGGAGTCCTCTTTATGAGTTTTAGATGCTGGATCATTCTCTCTAATGCTGTTATGACAGCATCTCTGTTTGTTTTTGATTTTATATTAGTTGCAGTGCCTTGCTCTTGCTGCAGATGATTGATTATTGCATTCATGTCATATCCTTGTGGAACATAGACTGAAACATACTCTGTATGGCGACCTCTAAATAATTCTAGCTCCTTTACAAAGTGCTTGAGCTTCTGTCTTTGCAGCATACTCGCTTTATCTTCATTTTCCATATTCATAGAACAATAAGGTAATTTTTAAATGTTCTCCTTATCATTAGCGTCTAGCGAACTCTAATATATAAGATTGGAATCAAATAACTCGATATCCAATAAATCTCATATGCTATGTGAGCACGCTAATGTTCTCACAAACTTTTTAAAACACTGACAATTCTTCATCTCGAGGGACTCATAGTCTGGATTCGCGGGCATAGCCAAGCAGCAAGGCAGCCGCCTGCAGAGCGGCCATTCGGGGGTGCAAATCCCTCTGCCCGCTTAAGCGTAGCGCAAGTGGGGAAAGGTCCCGAACAGAGTGGGGATATTACCGCTTGCTGTTTAATTAGCGAGGGGAGTTAGGGAGAACAAAATGGGGATATATAAATTTATTGGCAAGCGTTAGCTTGCC
>DUIB01000064.1 GCA_013330595.1 Candidatus Woesearchaeota archaeon
TATATGAAAAAGAGGCATTTAGTTGCAATTATTGCATTCCTGGCCTTTATGAGTGTAAGTTTTGTGAAGGCAGACCTTGTGTGCGGCCATGCTCCTGATTCTTTATTGGGTTATGGACAGGTAGATATTTCTGGAATTATTATATCATGCAATAACATTGCCGACAGTATATGCCCTGAAGATTATGAAGATTACAATAATGCAAGCATATATGCCAGTTGTCTTAGCTGCTCTGATCCTGATTGTATAGGCACAGTCAGGGGAGTAGTACGTAGCTCTGCTGGTTTTCCAGTTGAAAGAGCACTAGTAACTAGCCATCCTATCAGATGGAATACACTTGCTCCCAGCTTAGAAACCTCGACTTTCACTGATATATTGGGAAGATATACTTTATCAACAGTTTCAGGCGTTTATTATGTGAGCGCACTTAAAGAGGGTTTTGACACAGAGCTAAAGCTTACATCTGTATTAAGAAACCAGAATACGAACCAGGACTTTAATCTACTTAATGGCACTTGTCATGAAGATTGCACAAATTCTTATGGACGGTGCAGTGCTGCATGTGATGGGTTGACATTCGAAAATGCGACACAGAGATGTAAATTTTTCGATAGTAATACAAGATTATTATGCAACAATAGGATGAAAGGGTCAAGCGTATTTAATAGTATATATAATGATACTCATGCTTATTTTATTGAGTGCTGTGAATCAGCTCCTGAATTAAAATATTATTCTAAGGTTAATATCAATTCAGCAGATATTAGTGATTTGGTAAAGATAGAAAAAATAGCCAGGTATAACGAGATACCGGTTAAGGTTATTATTGCCTATTGGTATTAATGATTCTGAAGTGAAATGTATCCATTATTCATATTGAAAGATAAATCTTTATAAATATACTAATTATATAAAGGGCTATAATATATATTTATATACATTTGCTTTGACAATAGTGTTTGTATTGCTTAGCAAGGGGTGAGTTTGTGAATAAAAGAGCCTATTTTTTTATCCTCGATGCATTTATTGGAGGAGCAGTAATATTTCTTACGTTAATGATCTTGCTTAATTCAGATAACACTATTAACCAAAGGGCCAGGGAATTCAGTGAAGCTGATGAATATCTCAATTTTTTAGATCAAACACAAATTCAGGACCTCAATAATCCATATGTAAATACATTAATTCTTGGAGGCAATATTAGCGACACTAAAAATACTATAATTGAGCAGATACATTATTTTCACTACATGATTTATGAAGGATGCGCTACGCAGGCATGCAAGAATTATTATAATGACACAGCAAGAACTATGTTAGCAAATATAACCCAGGGCCTTGTTGCTGAAAAATATGGCTTTGATTATCTTATTAAGGATTCTGAAGCTAATTACTCCATATTTTCCAAAAAGCTCAACGAGCTAACTAAAGCAAGGACAGTATTAGTTGCAAGAAGAATCGCTTTTGTTCCGATAAATAAAACAAGAATTTATGGGCCTAATATCGTTGAAGTAAAGGTGTGGTATTAATATGAATAAATTGTTCAATACAAGAAAATCAATACTATTTACTTTGGCTGCAGTATTATTGTCAGCCTTGTTTTATACTTACTTTTCTTACAATAAAATCACGCCCGCGTACTATATCTATCAACCTATTAATGCAAGAATTCAGGTCATGGACAATTATGTGAAGAGTTTTGATGGATATCTTGCTCAGAGCATGGAGATATCAGCCTATACTGCTTTGGAATCTATATATGAAGAGAGATCCAGCACAGGCATCTTTTTTGCTGATAAGATTGAATTTGATAATATGTTTGCTGAATGTGTAAAGTGTGGCATTGATTGCGCTACTGTCCCTGATGAATGTTCACATATGACAGCTACTGATATAGAAGGATTCATAAGAAATATGACAGAAATTGCAAAAAACAGACTTAACCTGAAGACAATTTATGAAGTAAATTCTGTCCAAGTAAAACAATCATGGCCATTTGAAGTCGAGGTTTCATTGAATATAACTTATTACGTAACAGATCTATCACGGAGCTTTTTATCGGACAATTTTGCTTCTTGGAATTCGACAAAGATCATCACAAGGTCAGTTTCTATAATAGGATTAAAGGATCCGCTGCTTGGAATAAGCACTGCTAAAGGATATGAAAGAGATATCAACTTATCTAGCATCTGTGCTTATAATGAATCCTGTTGGAATATCACTTCTGCAAAATTATTTTATGACTCAAATTCATATCACTTTTCAGTTGAGGGGACTGGCTATATTCAGAGGTTTTGGAATGATAGTTCAAATTCCCCATGTTGTGGCATAGAAAGCTTCCTTAATATAGGTGAGGCTTCTGGAAATAATTCATATGTTGATCATTACTATTACACTGGGAATTACACTTGTTCTCCGATAGGAGGAAATAAGGTCAAGATAATTCAATTTGATAACATTGATACAGGATTCAAGCTTGATGAGGAGACAGCAGTAAGGTATAACATATTGGATGATGGAGAGCTGATCTGCCAATATCCTTAATTGGCATAAGATGCTTTATTGTGGTAGTAAGCGACAAAAGTTTTTGGTAATAATTTAGCATCTCGAGACTCAGAAGTTATTCTGAGTGCTCGCTCGAACATGCAATAAAATTGCATGATTCGAAGATGCTAAATTACCAAGCATTTAAGTCGCTTACTATGGTAATGTTTCACCATTTTCGAATAATTAACAAACTTTTTATATGCTTCAGGCAGATATCTTGATAAGAAAGATAGAGAGTGTTTATTATGGGTGAAGAAGTTATAAGAACAGGAGTAGATGAATTGTTAGATTTGCTTAAAGATAAGCCTAAAATTCCTCTTATCGAGGCTGCAAGAAAGATTAATATCCCTGTAGACATTGTTCAGGCATGGGTTGATTTTCTTGTGGAGGAGAGAATTCTGGGGATAGAATATAAATTTACAACCCCCTATATCTATATTAATCAGCCAGGGGATTCAAAGGCTGTTTTGAGTGAAAAATCTTTGATAGTCGATATCTCTTATTTCAGGAATAAATTTATAGAAAGGGCAAAAAAGGATAATATTCCTGAAGCAAAGATACCTGATCTTTGGAAAAATCATTTAACACAAGAGCTTGATATAAAGAAAAAATTTTTCTTTTTTGAGGCACAGCAGAGAAGATTAAGAAATATCGAGGAATTGTGGAATACCTATCAATTATATTTGTTTTCCAGTTAAAAAGAGGTTATAATGGAGCTAGAAGAATTTTTGGAAATTGATATCCTGCACTTTCTTGAGCATAGCAAAGAGGTTAAAGCGCAGTCTTATGTCGACAAAGAGGAGGATTATGGCGTATTTCTTAATAAGGATTTTTTGAAGGAATTGGATAAAGCAGTCGAGAGCGATAATGTAGCTGCCACCCAGAAATTATTTGATGAACTAAGAGACTACTATAATTCTATACCAAAGAACAGCATTGAAGAAAAAAAGGTCTATAATGTACTGGAACAGATGTATAACAAGATTGATGCCTATATAAAATTAAAAGGCAATGTTAAAGCTGTAAGAAGTTTTGCTGAAATACTCTCAGGACACTATATATTTTCTGACTATGATAATCCGGCATTGGCATCAATGCAAGAACAAGGCGGTACAACAGATATGAACATTGAGAGGAAGCTTCAGAATCTTGATAGCAAGCTGACAAAGTTTGGGGAGGATGTCTCTGCCTTGAAAGAATCATTGATTGTGGATGCAGACTTAAAATCAGGTAGAGACTTGCGAATCATCAAGGTGCCAAAAAAACCAGAAAGCCGGGAATCAGGGGATGATGCCTCAAAAGATGTTAGCCGTATAAAAGAAATGGCAGCAGCTGTCAATTTGCAAATAAATAATATGCAAATAAACAATAGGCTGTCACCACAAAAGAATGTAACTCTCCAACCTCCTATTCTTCTAAACTCAATGAAGGCTCTTAATTCTAGATTTTCCTTGAGACCCCAGCAGAATACTGTGAAATCGCAAAAATTGGCAAAAAAAGCCGGAGTGAAAAATACTGGCACTGCAATAAATGAATTGAAGAAATTTAACGAAATCGGGATTGAAGAGCCAAAAAAATCAGACATTGAAAAACAAAGCTCTAATGAAGCTGCTAATAGAGGAATAAATCCCTCAAATCAAAAATCAAATCAAAAATCAAATGAATTCACAGAAATTTCAGGTGAAGCATCAAATACTGCCCAGAAAAGAAAATTTGGGGGCATAGATAGCATTGAAATAGACGAATTATATGTGGATGGGCTGAAGAAAATGTACGAAAAAGACTATTATTCTGCAGAGAATATTTTTAGGCATATACTTCAATTGAGGCCCAGAAACATGAAGGCAAGGATAAGATTAAAGCAGTGCTTGGAAGGCGATGTGAATGGATAATTATCATGACCCGGCAGCTAAGGCTGATGCAAGAAGGAAGCCGGAAATTTCCCTGGATAATTACAAGATCAAGATAAATGATATCATAGTTGACATTAATATTATTATCAAAGAGTATGATTCGACACCAAGATATGTGGTCTCATTGACTAATATTAGCGAGACAACCAAAATTATTCTGGAAAAAATCAGACAAGAATTTATTTCAAAAGTTGATCCGAGGGAAATAGAGAATGCACAAGAATCAGAGGATATTAGAGACAGATTTAGGGGAGAGGTAAGAAATTTGATACAGAAATATTTCCCTTCAGCGAACGAGGATACAACAAACATGCTTGTAAATTATATCATCCAGGAAAATCTTGGTTTTGGAAAAATTGAAATCCTTCTTAAGGATATATTTCTGGAGGAGATTGTAATCAATAACCATAATGAGCCAGTATGGGTTTATCATAAAAAACATGGTTGGCTAGTAACAAATATAACACTGATGGCAGAATCCAGAATAAGGCATTATGCCACGATGATAGGAAGGGATGTGGGCAAAGAAATCACCACATTAAATCCATTGATGGATGCCCATTTAAAGACAGGGGACAGGGTGAATGCAACATTGATGCCCATATCCAGCAAAGGCAACACAATCACCATAAGGAAATTCTCTGCTGATCCATGGACAATAACAAAGTTCATTCGTGATAATACGATCTCTTTAGAGGCTGCAGCATTTCTTTGGTTTGCTATTCAGAATGAACTCTCAATATTGGTTGCAGGAGGCACTGGATCAGGAAAAACATCAATGCTAAATGTCATAAGCAATTTTTTCCCACCAAATCAGAGGATTATATCGATTGAGGATACTCGAGAGCTTATACTGCCTAGCAATCTGCATTGGGTGCCTTTAGAGACAAGGCTTCCAAATCCAGAGGGGAAGGGAGAGATAACAATGCTTGATCTTCTTATTAATTCATTAAGAATGAGGCCAGATAGGATATTGGTTGGTGAGATTAGAAGGCAGAAGGAAGCTCAGGTATTATTAGAGGCCATGCATACCGGCCATTCAGTATATGCTACCGTACATGCAAACAATGCAGATGAAGTGATTGTAAGGCTGACAAATCCTCCTATTGATATACCTAAAAGCATGATATCATCACTCAGTGTTGTGTTGGTTCAATCAAGAAATAGGAGGACAGGAAAGAGAAGGACACTGCAATTAGCAGAGGTCACGCCGACAGGAGATGTTAAAATTCTTTATCAACTCAATGTTAGCAAAGATTCTCTTGATGTAATATCCAAATCAGAGACTGTTATTGAAAAATTGAAGCTCTATACAGGTTGGAGTGAGGATGAAATAAATAGTGATTTGAAGGAGAAAGTGAATATACTGCAATGGATGCTGACAAATAACATTGAGGATGTTAATCATATAGGAATGATTATGTCTAAATATTATATTGGCAATCTTGTTTTGGATTGAGCAGGTGAATTATGAGTTTTTACAGATTATTAGCCAATAATTTTCCGAATCTTAAAAAAGACTTAGTAAGAGCAGGGATAAGTGATACTGCTGAAAAATATGTTAAAGACACTTTTCAGATGACCTTATTTATGTCATTTGGCATTTCTGTGGTCAGCATATTCTTTTTCCTCAAATATAAAATAAACATAATGTTGTCTATCTTGATTTTGTTTTTTTGTCTATTATTGTTTTTTGCTTTTTTTCTGAAAAGAGCTGAGGTGAGGATTATAAAAAGGGAAAAGGAAATCGACAGGGATGTATTATTCGCAGGAAGATTCTTGCTTGTCAAAATCAATTCTGGGAAGCCCTTGATTAATGCTATCGGTGATGCATCAATTAGCTATGGTGTCGCAGGCAAATTTTTTAAGGAGATCGTAAGAGATATCGACTTAGGAACCCCTCTGGAGCAGGCCCTTGAAAATGCCTATAAGACAACGCCTTCTAAAAGGTTTAAAAAAATACTATTCCAGATAAATAATGCATTAAAGATAGGAGTTGATCTTTCAGCACCGCTGGAATCGACGCTAGATGAGATTTCCCAGGAGCAACTGGTAGAAATACAGCGGTATGGCAGGAAACTTAATGGAATAATTATGTTTTATATGCTGCTGGCAATAGTCATCCCTTCGCTAGGTATAACTTTGTTCAGCATAATCACCTCGATGGTTTCCATTAATTTCAGTTCACAGATATATGTTGTTGTGATTTTACTGCTGATTGTAATTCAAATAGTGTTTTTGACTGTTTTCAAATCAATTAGGCCAAACCTAAACATATAAAATGAGAAATTTTGCATCAGAATTCGGAAAGGCATTTATCTTTAAGAGGATAAGACCAGGCATCAGAAGATTTTTTCTCAGAGCAGGATATGATGATGTGCCATACAGGATGTTCGGATACCTGTTTTATCTAACGTTATTTATGACATATATCCTGTATATTATTTTTATTTACCCGAGGATTGTCGCATTCAATGCAATGACTATAGTTGTCGTTACCTTCACTACATGGGTTGTTGTTCCTCTGGCAATAATCAGCCTAATTGTAGTATATATATATTTTAGCATGACAATCAGAATCTTTCAAAGAACAAAAGAGATAGAAAGGATACTTCCTGAATATTTGCAATTAGTGAGCTCAAATCTTAAGGGAGGATTATCTTTTGAAAACAGCTTATGGAATGCGATAAGCCCTGAATTTAGCATAGTTGCTAAGGAGATTACCATTGTATCAAAAAAGGTTATGACAGGGAGCGATCTGACTATTGCATTAGAAGAGTTCACAGAAAAATACAACAGCCCTTTGCTTAAGAGGTCATTTGATCTCATAATAGGAGAGGTAGAGTCTGGTGGTCAGATAGCGTTTATTGTTGACAAAGTCATAGATAATCTGAGGAAAACCAAGGTGCTGAAGGAGGAAATGACTGCATCAACCTTGACTTATATGATATTTATAGGGGCTATTGTTATATTGATAGCACCAGGATTATTTGCCCTGTCATATCATCTTCTGAAGATAATGGGAGGATTCGGTGCGCAGCTCTCAGCCTCTCCGATACAAGGGCTCCCGATTAAGATGTCAGGCGGAAATTTAGACATTGATGCTTTCAGGAATTTTTCAATATCAGCATTGTTGATGGTTTCCTTGTTTTCATCTATGCTGATATCTATTATCGAAAAAGGAGATGTGAGAGGAGGTCTGAAGTATATCCCTGCATTCATGATAAGCTCAATATTTTTTTATTTTGTTTTTGTATCTGCTCTAGAAATGGTTTTTGGAGGAATAGGATAAACTTGCTTTAATTAAGTCTGAAAGACTTAAAAAAAAGGGATATAGTTGAGGACATAAATAACCTATAAGTTAGCATCTCGGAAATGAGGATTAATCCTCATTATCCGCTCGAACCTTGGACAGAGTTCAAAGGTTCGAAGATGCAAAGAAATACTTGGTATTTCTTGCACAAGAAATTTTATGCATGAAATTTCTTAGTGCTAACTTATTATAGGGAACTATTGTCTTCAACTAATATTGCAGTAAATTTATAAATATGCTAATATGATAACACATTTGAGGATTTGTATGATAAAAAGATCTCAGGTTGCACTTGAATTTTTGATGACATATGGATGGGCTATGCTCATTATTTTGATAGCATTCGGATCATTAGCTTATTTTGGAATGTTTAATCCAGAAAAAGTTCTTCCAGATAATTGTTTGTTTGGAAATGGATTAACATGCGTTGATGGAATAATAAGGCGCGAGGCCCCTAATACCTATAATGTGACATTAGTTCTGCAAAATACATTAGGACAAACCATGTATTCCCTCAGAGTCAAAGTTGATACTGTAAATTGCAGTGTGTTGGGAAGCCAAAATTTGGCAAGTGAAGACAAAAGGTTTGTCGAGTGCAATGTAACTTCATCATCATTCAGCATTGGGAAAAAAGCAAAAGTCAAGATGACAGCCAATTATAGGAGGACTGCTTCAGGATTAGATCAAGCATCAATTGGAGAGATATATGCTACAGTTCAATAATGCATTAGTAAGCGACAAAAGTTTTTGGTAATAATTTAGCATCTCGAGACTCAGAAGTTATTCTGAGTGCTCGCTCGAACATGCAATAAAATTGCATGATTCGAAGATGCTAAATTACCAAGCATTTAAGTCGCTTACTACATAATACTGTTGCTGCTAATAGGGTTAGAAAATGAGAAGATCTCAGGTTGCATTGGAATTTCTCGTGACATATGGATGGGCTATTCTCGGAGTTACAATTGTCTTGACAGCTATCTTGTATTTTGGTATCTTGGATACAGGTAAGTATGTAAATGATGCCTGTAACTTCGGAACACAGTTTGCCTGTGAGGATTGGAGACTGACAACAGATGGAATTCTCCAGGTTACGTTAAGGAATAATTTCGGTGTGCCTATTGATATCACTGAAGCTTATGCTTCATCTGACTATGGGCAGGATGTTAACTGTAATACAATGGCATATTTTGCAGTTAATGCTGTCAACTCAAGCAGTTGCTCAATTATTAGTGGATCAGAAACTATTCCTGAAAATGAAAAAGTCAAAATAAAAGTGCTGATAGGCTATCAAGGACCTTCAGGAAATCCGCATAATCTAAGAGCTGATATTATTGCCACAGCGCAATCACCATGATTGTGCTCAATCATAATATTTATAAATCATGATAGATTCCTATGGGAATAGGTCATTCTAAAATTTTGAAAGGTGATTACATGGAAGGATTAAAGACAGGGACTACAACTTTGGGAATAGTCTGCAAAGATGGGGTTGTCATTGCAGCTGACAGAAGAGCTACAGCTGGAAATTTTATTGCATCAAAAGATGTTGAGAAAGTAGTGCAGATCAATGAGAATCTTGCGATTACAACAGCCGGATCAGTCAGTGATATACAATTGTTCATAAAATTATTCAGGGCAGAATTAAAGCTTAAGAATATCAAAACAAACAGGTCCAATACCATAAAGGAGGCTGCTAATCTTGCAGCTAGGATGGTTTATGAAGGTGCAAGACAGTATTTTCCAAGTATAGCACATTTTCTTTTGGCTGGTTTTGATAATAGCGGGACTCATTTATATGAGCTATATCCTGATGGAAGCATGTCAGAGATCAAGGATTATATATCTTCAGGATCAGGAAGTCCAATGGTGTTTGGAGTATTAGAGAGCAGCTACAAGGACACGTTGAGTGTTAAGGATGGAGAGGACCTTGCATTAAGGGCAATCTCTGCTAGTATCCAGAGGGATGCAATGTCAGGAAATGGTATTGATGTAACAGTCATAACAAAGGATAATATCAAAAAAACAGTACAGAGAAAGGTTCCTACAGTACCTGTATGAAGTTCTTTTATTAGAGGATTATAATGACAAGTGAAATTATCAAAGAAATATTAAAGTGTATTCCAGAAGGAAAAATAAGTGATGTTAATTTTGAAGGAGCTAACATTGTCCTGTATACAAAGAAGAAGGATTTCTTTTTAGACAATGGAGGCATAATCAAAGGCATAGTTGATACTATAAAGAAAAGAATCGAATTAAGGCCAGATCCAAGTATATGTATGGAACAGGAAAAGGCTGAAAAGACAATCAAGAAATTAATGCCAGAAGAAGCTAAATTAGGAAATATCATTTTTGATGTCCAGAGAAGCATTGTAATAATAGAATCAGAAAAGCCTGGCATGGCTATTGGAAAAGACGGCGAATTATTACAGGAAATAAAGAAAAAAACTTTATGGGTTCCGATAATTAGAAGAACACCTACTATTAGAAGCCAATTGATTGAAAATATCAGAGAAGTTCTTTATCAGAATAATGATTATAGGAGAAAATTCCTTCATAAGACTGGTGAAAGGATATATAATGGATGGCTTAGAAGACAGAAAAAAGAGGAATGGATAAGGATAACATATCTAGGAAGCGCACGAGAGGTAGGAAGATCATGTTTGCTGTTGCAGACTCCTGAATCAAGGGTGTTGTTAGATTGCGGAATAAATGCAGGTGCAGATTCACAGGAAGAGATGTATCCTTATCTTGAGGCTCCTGAATTCAATATAAGCCAATTGGATGCAGTCATAGTAAGTCATGCACATCTTGATCATTCTGCTTTGATTCCTTATCTATTCAAGTTTGGTTATAGAGGACCGGTTTATTGCACTCCACCGACAAGGGATATGATGGCGTTGCTGCAATTGGATTTTGTAAAAATTCAAAGAGAGGACGGGAAAGAGCCTATATATACAAGTGATGATGTAAAGGAAATGGTCAAGCATACAATAACACTTGAATATGATGAGGTTGCTGATGTGACGCCTGATGTTAGGATTACCCTTTACAATGCCGGTCATATTCTTGGAAGTGCAATGGTCCATTTGCATATTGGAAATGGATTGCATAATCTTCTATATTCTGCTGATACTAAATATGCTAAGACATCAATGTTAAGCCCTGCAATAACCCAATTTCCGAGACTTGAAACATTGCTTATTGAATCAACTTATGGTGGAAAAGACAATGTGATGCCGCCGACAACAGAGGCTGATGAATTGCTTGGAAAGATGATTGGAGAGACAATTGAAAGAAGAGGGAAAGTCCTTATTCCAGTACTTGGATCAGGCAGGGCTCAGGAAATAATAGTTCTGCTTGAAAGATTAATAAGGGAAAAAAAGGTTCCTGATGTTCCAATTTACGTAGATGGAATGGTTTGGGATATCACAGCAATACATACAGCATATCCAGAATATCTGAATAATGATGTAAGGCAGCAGATATTTACTCGAGATAATAATCCATTTTTAATGCCAAACATCAAGAGGATAGGATCACAAAAAGAGAGACAGCAATTACTAGAAGAGACAGGATCATGTGTTGTCCTTGCGACCTCAGGAATGCTTGTCGGCGGACCTTCAGTGCAGTATTTCAAGGCATTGGCAAATAATGAAAGAAACACTCTTATATTCAGTTCATACCAGGCAGAAGGCTCTCTTGGATCAAGAATTCAGAGAGGAGAAAAAGAGTTTGTCTTCAGGAATGGCAGTGGCAATGAAGTGGTTAGTGTTAAGATGGAAGTCGTTAAATTAGAGATCACAGGACATAGTGATAGAAAAGAATTGATGAATTTTGTCTATAAGTGCAATCCACGCCCAAAAAGGATATTGATCAATCACGGAGAGAATTCAAGGGCATTAAACCTTGCAAGCTCCTTGCATAATCAGTACAAGATTGAGACTCTTGCCCCTAGAAATCTGGATGCGATAAGGATAAAGTAATTCTATATATCAAATTTAAATTTAGTATTCTATTCTCGCGCTAGACTCACACAGCATATGCTATAGATGTTATTTCGAGCTATTTGTTATAGCGTATATTCAGTTAAGTTCGCCAGCTAGCGCAAGAATCATTTTTAACAACAGTAATATTTATATATGTGTTTCTTTAGATTTATATAAAATGGCTGTGTTCACAGGAAGATTCAGTGTATTGGAAGGAGATCCTATGCTTATAAGGCATAAAGGAGTTTTTGACTTTGAAGGGCTATATAGGATGATGCATGCCTGGATCATAAACAAAAGATTTTTATTCCATGAAGGCCGGTATAAAGATAAAGTATATACTCCATTTGGTAATGAGCTTGAGATTGAATGGGAGGCAGAGAAAAAGGTCACAGAATATATTAGGGAGTGGATAGTGATCAGTTTTCATTTGTGGGACTTTTCAGAAGTCGAAGTTATTAAAGAAGGAAAGAAGGTCAAGATGACCAAATCAAGAATGGAAATAAGGTTTGATTGCCAGCTTGAGATGGATTATACAAAAAAGTTCCAAGGAGCAGGAAAACTTGCCCAACAATTAGGATCATTTTATCAGAACAAAGTGATGTATTGGGAATGGCGCATTAAATATGCAGATGCATTGACATATAGCTTATATGATTTGCATCAAAAATCAAAAAAATACCTAGAATTTGCATCTGGCACAAATGCTTACTAAAAATGGCTGAGATAAAAACTTTAATAGACGGAAAATCATTGTCATATGAAGGAGTCTTTAGCCTTAAGGAGCTTTATAGGCTTATTGACAAATGGTTCAAGGATCACGGATATGATAAGCAGGAAATAAAGAATTGGGAGGATGTCACAGAGACTGAGAAACAGATTGTTCTAGAAATAATCCCATACAAAAAGGTTTCTGATTATGCAAGATTGGATGTAAGGATATTTATGATATTCTCAAAATTGACAGAAATAGTCCTAGAGAAAGACAGTGTTAAATTCAAGATGAACAAAGGCAGGGCAGAATTCTATTTTGATGCATATGTGGTTACTGATTATGAGAATAAATGGGAGACAAGAGCGGTGTTCTATTTCATAAAGAACATATTCGACAAGTTCATCTACAGGATGTACACATACAATTATGATGCAGAAGTCATAAGAGACTGCACAGAAATAGAGAACGAGATAAGATCATTCCTGAATATGGCAAGGTTCTAGTAATATTCTAAGAAGAAGTTCCACGCTTCTTTGATTATTTGGGCATCCTCATATAATTCAGCATCTGCATGGGCTTTCATTCTTTGAATTATAATATTATACATATCGTTTTTTTTGTCTTGTTCCAATTTCTTAATGTCTATTTTCCAATTGTCCATTATTTTAGAATTAAATGTATTATTATTTTTTTTGTATTCCTTAAAATCAGAAATATAATCCTTTACTATTGCAACTGCATTCATATCCTTCTTAAGCATATATATCGTAGTGAGTGTCATTTAATAAATTTTCTGCATAACATTTAAAAACCTCTCAAGGTTTATCTTTTTCAATGCCGGCGTGGCACAACCTGGTACTGCGCAAATCTTTAATAAAAGAGCGTAAGCCTGGAATTATATTCCAAGAAGAGTACCATCAAGCTTGTTTCCGCAAGGATATCCCGGAGACTTTTGCGAAAAGTCTCGTCAAAAGCGGGCGACATTCACTTCGTGAAGTCCCCCTGAAAAAGATCATTCGCAGGTCGGGAAATTCAAACCTTAGGAAAACAGAAGTGTTTTTCCGGTGAAAGTCCGGGCGTCGGCGTATTTACAATTCCCCTGTGTTGGTTGCTTTGTTTTTGCCGCGTTCTCAGCGACAAGGTTTATATACTTCTATGCCTTTGTATTATTGGAGGGAAAAATGTTAGATCTGCATAGATATGGGGCTAAATATGAGTCTGGGAAAAGGTTTGTATTGAATTCGAGCTTAAGTCAACACAACAAGGACTTAATCTTGAAGTTCGATCAGCATATGCAATTGATTGGTGTAGGCAAGCCTAGGATAATGAAGTATTTTGACAAAATAACAAGGCTTGGAATATGGCTCAATAAGGATTTTGAACAAGCCACAAAAGAAGATATTGAGAAGGTAGTCATTTCTATACACCAGCGTACTGATTTGGCTAAAGCTACAAAGATAGACTATAATATAATTCTGAAAAGATTCTATAAATGGCTTTTAGGACATGAAGAAGAATATCCTCGACAAGTAAAATGGCTAAAAACACTAGGATAAATCTAAGAAATGAAATGTGTAGACTTATTCTACTGTTAATGTTCCTGTATACATATTCATTGAACAGGCTATTTTGAAAGTCCCTGTTTTGGTAGGTGTAAAAGTGATGACATTATCTTTATTGCTTACAACTTTGAGCAAACGGAATGCTGGAATAGTTACTGCTTTAGAGCATCCTGGCATGCTACTAATATCTGCAATTATTTTTACAGGCACATCTTTCTTGAATATTGATGGCTCTAGTATATATGAAGAGCCTGAAACACTTAGTTTGGCTGTTTGAACATTATCTGATGTAGAGCCTGAAACACTGGCTTGTTGTGTATTGCTTGCAGTGTTGATGGCATTGCCATTAATGTTTGATGTTTTATTTCCCATAATGCTAAATGCTGTTACACTCACTATTGCAAGAAGTATTATGGCAATAATGGATACAGTTTTTACTGAAAATTTATGATTCTTCTCTCTGGCTATTGTATGTTTTGCTTTATTATGTGAATCTATTGCTTCTTGGCTTTGAAAGTTCTTATTGCAAAAATCGCATCTAAAATCATTATCCATGTTATTGGCACCTCGAAGTGCATATCCTTAAGCAGGCTTGTTAATTATGCTGTAATAAATAGAAAACAAAATTCTATTTTAATATTTTATGAATTATCCGCTATTTTTCTAAGTATCTAAAAGTATATCGGATTTATCCTCCACCGCATCCGCATCCTCCGCCGCCTGCACCACAATTTCCGCCTGTTGGTTTAGGTGGTGTTGCTTGTGTCTGAGCCTGCGCACTGGTATCACGCGTACCGTCAGCATTAACTACTTCAAATGAACCCGCACCCATCCCCATTCCACAAGTGATCCAGAATATTCCTGTCTTGTCTGGAGTGAATTCTATGATATTGTCGCTAGAAGTGATAGTTTTTCTAACATTAAAATCTCTTATTACAATATTTTTCATACATCCGCTTAGGGTGCTTGCATCCACCTCTATTCTTGCTGGTACTCCGACTGTTAATTTGTTAGGTGTGAGCTTATATGAAAAATCTACTAATGCAAGTTTTGCATTCTGAACACTTCCAGATCTTGCTGCCGCATTTCCAGTACCTGCTAAATTGCCCGCTGCAACTTGATTTGTTGAATAATCCACACCATTACTTGTTCCTCCAGCAAGTATGGTTCTTGCTGAAAATACTAATATTAACGCAATAATAAATACTGCTCCACCAATAACATATTTTCCCATATTTGCATGCTTCTCTGATGTATTATTTGATTCAGATTTTTTATGCTCAGTTTTGCTTGGTAGTTCTTCTTCGTCTTCACTGTCTGCTTTGATTCTTTCGTTCCATTCATCTCCTATTTTCTTGCAGCATTTTTCGCAGAGTACACTGCCGTCTTCATAATCCCAGAATGTTTCTGCATTAGTTTCTCCGCAATTATCACATTTATCTTCTGGACTTGTATTTTCGTTTTTTTGATTACTCATTTTTTCTCCTCCAATTTTATGCGAATAATGGCGATTTTGGTCCGTAGATCATTATTAATGTAATTATCGCCGTTATTATTACGCATGCTGATGCAAAGGTTGCGAAATCTGTATGTTTCTTTTTTAAGTCTTTTTTTCCTTCCACAACTTCTTCATAAAATAAGTATATTAACCCTATAAGTATCAGTACGTTTATGATCATATAATATGGCATAAAAATAAATACATGATCCGTAAATATCATAACTGTAATCATTGCGCCCATAGTTCCGGCCATCACTCCTGACATCATGCCCTGTACTGCGCCCATGATGCCGCATACTGCTCCAGTGATTGTTCCTGCAATTACTGCAATTGTCATTCCTACCATTGCGCCTGTGAAGAACCCATTTGTTCCTCCAACAACTGCGCCAATCATCATCCCTGCCTGCATTCCTACTGTCATTCCTATCATCATGCCTGTCATACATGTCACTGTCCCCTTATATGATGCCATATACCATATCGCAGCACCAATACTTGCAATGCTTATGTCCAGATATATCAGCCACCACGCATAATGTTCAAGAAAGTTTGGGATAGTATTATTCCAAAATCCTGCTATGGCAATTACTTGAATTAGTACAAGAATAAGAAATGTTAATAATCCGTACCTGAATGTCTTATATATCATTCCATATTTGTGTGAATTTTCCCTAAAATCTTTCCATCTTTCCTTAAAAGATTTTCTCTCAAAAGGCCTGACTGATGCCCTAAACCCGAGATCTTCCACTGCAGTTACAAAATCTTCAGCCTTAATCATATTTTCATCATATTGTATATCCATTGAGTCAAAATGTATTTTATAATTCTTTACACCCTCTATACGAGTCATCTTTTTTTCAATAAGCCTTGAACAACTCTCACATTCAATGTCTGGAATGTATATTTTTGTCTTTATTATCTTTGATTCTTTCTTATGATTCTGTTCCTCGGGAGTTGTTTTGCTATTATCGGCTGCTTTAGTGTGTTTTAATGATGTTTCTAATCCCAGATTTTCAATAGCCAAAGCGAGATTTTCTGCATTAATCATTTGCTCATTATAGAGTACATCAATAGAATCAGGATAAATGTCATAATCCTCGATTCCTTCGATATATGCAATTTTATCCTCTAAAACTCGTGTATTGTCATCGTTTAGATTTTTTATATATATTTTTGTTTTCATCATTTTATTCTCATCGCTTATAGTTTCTTCTGTGTCAAGAACATTGTTCTTGATCACTCAGAAGATTTAGTTTCTAAATTTTCTTTTGTTTCAATAATAAGCTATTTGTTACAACACTTACACTGCTCAATGCCATAGCTCCGCCAGCAATGATTGGGCTTAAGAGCCATCCTGTAAACGGATAAAGTACTCCTGCAGCGATAGGTATCCCTAAGACATTATAGAACAACGCCCAGAACATGTTCTGTTTAATTTTGGTCATTGTCTGTCTGCTCAATTTTATTGATTTAGGAACATCAAGCAGATCATTTCTCATTAATACTATGTTGCCAGTTTCCATTGCTACATCTGTTCCAGAGCCCATTGCAATTCCAATATCCGCCTGTGCTAACGCTGGAGCATCATTCATTCCATCTCCTACCATTACAACTCTTGATTGATTGTTTTTCTTGTCTTTTTTATTCTGCAATTTTTTAACATAGTTTGCCTTATCTCCCGGCAATACTTCTGCAAATACATTATCTGTTTTTATTCCTGCTTGTTTAGCAATTGCTTTTGCAGTCCTGACATTATCTCCAGTAATCATGTACACATCAATTTTCATTTCCTGTAATTGTTTTACTGCGAGTTTTGATGTTTCCTTAATTGTGTCGGCAACAGCAATTATTCCGAGAAGTTTTTTTGTATCAGATAGCAACATTACTGTCTTGCCTTCTTCTTCTAAATCTTGTATTCTGCCTTCATGTTTATTTATAGATATTTTTTGTCTTTGCATTAATTTTACATTGCCAAAATAGTACTGTTTACTTGCAATCTTCGCCATAATCCCATATCCAGGCATTGCCTTGAAATTCGAAACTTTAGTTATTGCCAATTTTTCTTGCTGTGCTTGTCTTACTATTGCATCAGCCAATGGATGTTCGGAAGGTTTCTCAATGCTTGCGGCAATTTTCAATAAGTTATCTCTTGACACGCTCTTTTCAAATGACACTGCATCTGTTGTCTCTGGCTTTCCATTGGTTATAGTTCCTGTTTTGTCAAATATTACATACTTTACTTTATGTGCTGCTTCTAATGAATCTGCACCCTTGATCAGTATGCCTTCTTTTGCACCTTTTCCTGTACCTACGATTATTGAAGTTGGTGTAGCCAATCCTAGTGCGCATGGGCATGCAATCACAAGGACTGCAACAGCAGTTATTAGGGAGAATGCCAGTGATTTTCCTATCAAGAAAAACCAGATGCTGAATGTCGCAATTGCAATAAGTATTACTATAGGCACAAAATATGCAGATATATTGTCTGCAAATCTTTGTATTGGGGCTTTTCTTCCCTGTGCATCTTCAATCAATTTTATTATATTTGCAAGTGTGGTGTTCTCTCCGATTTTTGTTGCCTTAAATGTTAATGTTCCATGTTTATTTATTGTTCCACCGATTACATTGTTCCCTTTTTTCTTTTCTACAGGAATGCTTTCTCCTGTTATCATGCTTTCATCAACTGAAGACAATCCTTCCACAACTGTGCCGTCCACTGGAACTTTCTCTCCAGGTTTTACAAGAACCAGATCGTTTAATAATACTTGATCTACCGGTATCTGCATTTCTTTTTTGTTTCTTATGACTGTGGCAATTTTTGGCGATAATTCCATTAATTTTTTTATGGCTTCAGAAGTTTTTCCCTTAGCAATGGCTTCAAGATATCTTCCGAAAACTACAAATGTTATTAGAATTGCTGATGTTTCAAAATATTGCCCTAGAGAAGGATCAAAAAATATCGCATAAACACTGAATATGTATGCTGCTGATGTTCCTATGGCTATTAATGAGTCCATGTTTGCAGTCTTATTTTTTAGTGCGACCCATGCGCTCTTGTATATGTCTGCTGCAACTATGAACTGCACAGGGGTTGCTAGTAAGAATAATATAAATAAGTCGTAAGGCACTTTAACGCCCAATGGCATCAATACCATGCCTATTAAAAACGCGGGAATTGTGAATATTAAACTAAAGTATAGATTGTTTTTTATATTATCTATATCTTTTTTTTGAGAGGCTTCCTTATTTCGGTTATCATTCTTAGTGCTTATAGATGCACCATAACCTTTATTTTTTACAACCTTTATTAAATCCTCTTCTGATAATTTATTTTCATCATATGCAACCCTTGCTTTTGCTGTTGCATAATTGACATTGGCTTCACTCACTCCTTCTGTTTTTGATAATGCCCTGTTTATCAGTGTTGTGCAGCTGGCACAATGCATCCCTGTGATGTTTAGATCAGTTTTTTTCATAGTTCCAGCCTACCATTATCTTGACGTGCCAGAAATCACGGATTTCTGATCATGATCAAGAACATACTTTGCAGTTCTTGACATTTTTGCTTCATAGCCTTCTTTCGATATAATTTGAATCAGTTTAGACTCATCAATCATTCTGTCATCGTACGATACTGTCGCATTACTTTTCTTCAGGTCTACTTTTGCATCTTTTACTCCCTTGTGTTCTGTTAATGCATCTGTCAATATAATTACACAACTTTTGCAATGCATTCCTTTAACATCTAATTCTATTTTTTTCATATTTTCATCCTCCGTGATCATACTAGAACCCCTTTTATTGGCTCATCAAAGAAGTCTTTCTCAACAATATGCATCATATCAAATCCGGTGTCTGTTTCTTTTGCTATTCCTACAATAAGTACATCTTTACTGAAGAAATCAGTGATTATATCTCCAGGATTTGTGAAAAGTTTTTCCTCTTGCATCATCTTTGCTTCTTTTGCACCAATAATCATAGGATAATATCTTTTTTTACCAATGACTTGTTTATAGAATAAGTTAATATTTCCATCAATAAGCTCAATTTTCGCTGGTGATGGTTCATCCCTATTATATATATAAAATAATTTAGGAGTGTTTGCATCTTTGAATTTTATTAATAATATGCCAGAATCCCCTTTTAATTTATTATACTCTTCATTATTCAAGAAATGAAAATCATCTGCAAAAGTTCCTGTTTTCGCCAGCACTCCATCAATTCTAAAATCAATACCGTAATCAGTTATGGTATCGCCAACATTTTTGAATTCATCCTCTTTCTGCATCATTGATCCTTCAACATTGCCTATGACCATTCCGCCAACTTCTGGAATAGGATTGCCCTGAGATGCTGTAAGCTTAGCCATTGCATTATTTTTTGCAAGAGCAAACATATCAATGCTCCCTTTATCAGTATATGCTGCTTTCAGTTGAACATCTTTAAGCATATTCAATACTGTCGCATCCACAGTTGCAATTTCCAAGGCATTCATTGCTTCAACATTATTTGATGCTCCTACAGCAAAATATAATATACTCCCAGCAATTAACAGCAACACCGCCATCACTATTGATGTTTTTCTTTGAACAAAATATTCCTTTCCGATCATTGTATGCCCCCTATCATATTTTTTTAAAATTCTGATTCATCCTCTAATTCTCTTTTCATTTCATGATATTCTTTTATCGATATCTCCCCTTTGGCATATCGGGATTTTAGTATTGTTTTTGGATCTTTCTCAGCCTTATGAGGTGTATGATGCATGTTTTGGCTTATTAGCCAAGCTATTAACCAGATAATTACTCCCCAGAAAGCTATCATGAGTATCCATCCAAATAGTCCCATGCCAAAGCCCATGCTCCATCCGAAATCATTATAATACATCATATTATCAGTTTTTTTAAAACATAATATTTATTTAGAGCCATGTATGCTTATAAATAGTATTTGAAGACTTACTCTACAGTCAACCTGCAGAAGTTTTATAAAGGGTAAAATGCACTCTTTTTGTTATGTCGACTATACTTATGTCCCCAGACTGGTTTTTCGGATATGATGTGCTTTTTGAATTATTTTTCTTTATAATTTCTTTAGCTATAGCTTTTTACGCATTAAAAGTATACCATGCTACAAGCCAGAAGTTGGCGCAATATTTCGGTTTTGGATTCTTGCTCGTGGCATCATCATATCTGGTGCAGTCGATATCTAATTATTTGGTATACTCTAAACTAAATGCCCAGATATGTATAATGGCCAATGTCTCTTCAGTATCGGTTGTGGATGCGATAGGCACTTATGCATATATGTTATTGATGATTTCAGGGTTTACGGTATTGTTATTTGTCAGCCTTAAAAGTGATAAAATGCGTACTTTATGGATATTATTATCCGTATCAATAATCGCCATAATGCTCAGCAAAAATCCCCTATATACATTCTATCTCTTGTCCTCTATATATCTAGCGTTCATCGCATGGAATTTTGTAGAAAACTATCTGAAAAATAAGCAAGCCATGACATTAACTGTTGCGCTAGCATTTATATTTCTATGGTTTGGGACATTCCACTTTCTAATATCAGTAGATCATGAATTATTCTATGTAATCGGACACATACTAGGATTGTGCGCGTATATCATGATTCTAATAAATTGGTATTTGGTCAGAAAATGAGCGGTAAAAGAGGTAGAATTGCGATAATGAATGATATGTTAGAAATAATCAGGAATAAAAATAATAAGGCAAAGCCCACTAATATAATGTACAAGGCAAATCTTTCGCACGAGATGCTTATAGAATACATTACAGAGCTAATGCAAAAAAAGTTTATCATAGAAACAAAGGATAAAGAAGGAAGAAGGACATACAGCCTAACAGACAAAGGATACAAATTCTTAACAGACTACAAACAAATGCAAGGATTCTTAGCATCATACGACTTAAACTAATTCCACAAATATAGAAAATTCGTTTATAAATTTTCTGCAGTCGGAATCCAGATTTGTTCTGCAAATTGGTTATAAATATCCTGCATATTTCTAATGATTGAGGTGATTAATCATGAATCAAATCGGAATATCGACAATCGGGCTGCAAATGAGGGAGCGAAGAGTTGCATACTGGGAAAAATATCATAACTTGCCCGGATGCAGGGAAATGGTTGACTATTTTGATAAAGATCTAGCAACCATTTGAGAAGGTGAAAACAATGGGTAATTGCGAAGACTGTCAAAAAACTATTCGCACAGGAGATGGAGAAATAAGTGTGGACATGTGCAAAATGCTTGGAACATGCACATGCACAATAAGAAAAATTGCAGTAAAACAACTGTGTCAAGAACCACCAGTCAAAGACTGGTGGCATGATTAGCGAACTAATCATGTTTGTTCTTGATCACGCCAAAGAAATTCCTATGAATTTCTTGGCCCAAGAAATACTGTGTATTTCTCTGGGATCAGAAATGCCGCTTTATGTAATATTACATAGATAAGCTTCGCTTATCCACTCATCGTGGATGAGTGGTATTTCTGACACATAAAAAAAATAAAAAAAATGGAAAACAAAGGTGAAAAAATGAAACAAACATATGGAATAATGGGATTAGTAGGAGTATTCCTTCTATTAATTGGAGCTGCAAGCGCATATGCATATAGCACAAATAATGTTGGAAATGGAATGATGGGAAGCAATACAAACTACAGAAGCATGATGAACACCCATAATAGAAATTATGCGGGAATGATGGGAAATATCGACAAAAAAACACGAGACCAAATGGATGAGATTCATGACCAGATAATCAAGAATCTTGACCCTGAAACAGCAAAGCAGATGGATGCAATGCATGACGCATGCATGGGAGACAATGACGATGATTAAATAGCGAGTACACGAGTTTTTTTATCTCTAAAACATATTTTTTGAATAAAAAATGAAACACAATCATTTGCTATGGATGATTTTGGCTTGTGCAATTCCATTACTTATAGTATTATTGCTACCGGTATTTGGGATAAAGAGCAATTACAGCATAATCATAGCTATGGTATCAATGATTGTTATGCATCTATTCATGATGAGAGATCATAGACATAAGCATGACGAAGCATCAGATTCAAACAATAAAAAAAGAATTAGCATTTGAGTAAACATTAGTTGGGTATTATTTTAAGAATAGCAATAAGAATTCCTCTATTTTGAACATTGTTTTTTGTATTGGAGCATATGCTACGTAGCGATTAAGGTAAGTTATAGTGCCTGTCAGTATTGCCATCCCTAATAAAATAAATAGTATTCCAGAGATTAGCGTTGTGGAATGTATTTCTATGTCTTTTTTCCATACTTTAGTTTTAATCATTTTGCCTTTTAGAATATTCCATAATTTGCTATCATCATGTCTTTTCATATATAACGATGCTAATATTAATGGTATAGATAATCCTATTGAATACATAAATAACAGTAAACCTCCTGATAAAAAATTCCCGACTGTAGATGCTAATATTAGAATACTGACGAGTATTGGACCGATACATGGTGTCCATGCAATCCCTAAAGTTGCACCTGTTAATAATCCTCCAATTATAGTTTTTGATTTATTAGCATATACATTAAATCCAGAAAACCCTATTCCAGTCAATATATAGATGCCTAAAAGTATTATTAACGCTCCTGCTATTTGTGTAAATAATGGAATATTCTGTTTTAGGAATCCCCCCAAAATTGTTGAAGTCATACCCAGCAGGCTAAAAACCAGGCTTAATCCTATAAAAAAAGATACAGACATAATGAAAATATTCTTTTTAGAAGTTTTCAACGCATAACCTATATATGCAGGCAATATTGGAAGTGTGCATGGAGAAATAAATGATATCAATCCAGCAATGAATGCTATTATCATCATTATAATCATGAGACTGTTGAATGTTTCTGTTCCATTAAGAACATTATTGAGCCAGAAATCCTTCCTTCTCGTATCATATAATTTATCCATGACTGGCTTATTTTTATTGAAATCCTTCAAGTAATTTTTTTCAAGAATTTCTTCTGAAGCTTTAATATAATAATATCCCCTGTCTAGACCGCCTATATTATTCGACAGCGTACCTAAAGTGCGTACAGCTACATCTAGATATAACGGTTCCTTAGTCAGTTCATATAATCGAATATACGCATAAACCATGATGCCATTTTCCTCAGAAGGTTTATTGAGCAATATATTTTCTCCAGGTGCATATGACTCTATATCATTGCTGTGTCTTTCAAAGAATCCAGAACTATTCCAATCGTACAAATTATCCAAAGTATAATTAGCAATCTGTTCAGCATTATATAAATAATTATTGTCATATTGTGCAGCATCTGTAAACGCGAGTAGCATATATGCATTATCTGTCAAGGATCCTGTGATGCCTTTCTCTCCGGAAGGAGTGATATAATGGTATACTCCGTCATTATTTGTAAGCATATTTATCTTATAAAAATCAAGCGTATCTTTTGCTATGTCATAATATTTTTTATCTATAGTCTTATTCCATATATAAAGAAATGTGATTATAGCTTCACTATTCCAGTCGGTATATTTTGTTCTTTCAAGCCGAGGTTTTTCTTTGGGTCGATCGATTAATGAGTAATATCTTTCTTCAGGAGAGGCATCGGTATTTGAAGCGAAACCTCCATTTGAATCGTACCATGATAGCAACATGTTAAGGGTTTTATTAGTTACTTCTTGAGCTATAGAATCATTACTTAGAGTGTAGAGACGATAATATGTTTTTAACAGTCGAGCATTGTCATAAAGCATCTTCTCATAATGTGGGGGAGTATAGTCCCTGGTTGTTCCATAACGATGAAATCCTCCTTCAACAGGATCAAAAAGATTATAATTATTTTTCAATTCAGAAATATTTGTATATTCATTATGCAGTGTATTAACAATCATCAACAAATATTTTTTATCATAAGCTTTTTCGTATGTATCTAGAAAGAAATCTGAAGTTCTTGGCTGAGGAAATTTCTGTCCTGAACCAAAGCTTCCATAAATAGGATCGTACATTTGAATGTTATACGCAATGTACGAATCTATTAATTGCTTTAATTCTCCGACCGTGAGGATATGTTCAGGGAGGGGAACATAGTTGTAAGTATGCTTTGCAGAGGTAATATTGTTTTTTACTGAATCCAAGGCTTGTTGCATGGTAGACAACATAACATTTGGAGGTCTAGGACCTGAAAATCCTGCAATTCTTTTGCCTTGA
This sequence comes from Candidatus Woesearchaeota archaeon, assembly GCA_013330595.1. Classification (GTDB taxonomy): domain Archaea; phylum Nanobdellota; class Nanobdellia; order Woesearchaeales; family UBA9642; genus UBA9642; species UBA9642 sp12459u. Next base: position 24,798 of record DUIB01000064.1, read on the forward strand.
GGACTAAGAATTGTTGTCGAAGGCCACCCGCCTTCTAAATATTGTCGTGTAAGATCCTGGCGTTTATCAGCATCAACATATACTGGTATAAAATTTTTATTTATATAATTCACGACATCAGCATTAAACAAATAATCTTCACTTTCATAAACTTGACACCAATAACACCAACTCGGTGCTGTAAGCAACAGAAAAACAGGTTTATTATCATTTGCTGCTTCTTGAAATGCATTAGCATTATATTCCCTCCAATTTATTAGTGGCTTAAGCTTTTCAGCATTTTCATAAGAATATCTTTCAACAGCAAAAACAGCAGGAATCATAAGAAAAGCAAGAACTACAAAGATGAAGATCTTTGATATACTGGAGTTTATTACGGATGTGAAATATTTCATGATATTGTATGGATATTCTTTATTATCGTGTATTGTTTGAATATTGAATATGATAAAACCAGTATGCTAAACACTCCAACTATCGGCTGTATGGGTGTAAAATAGTTGAGGAGTCCTGAAATATCTGATATTGTTATTTTTATTGCTCATTGTTCCACCTCATTTAATAACTATCAACTGTAATTTTTCCTCAATATTAAACACCCAATTTATGATATTTGGAAATGATCGTGTCAACCATTCTGTGCCGTTAAGGAGGAAAAATATTCCTAGCAGTATGAATATTGCCGAGGCAATAATGTTTGTTGTATGGAGATAACATTCTTTTTTTCCGATTCTTATTATTATAAGTTTTCCATAAAGGAATCTCCACAGTTTAGGAATTTTTTCCGTTCTATCTGCAATTATGGATATGATGATTAATGGGGTGATCATTCCCATAGCATACATTAATAATAAAAATCCTCCTTGAATGACTGTTCCTGTGGCGCTAGCAATCACTAATACTCCACCCAATACTGGCCCTATACATCCAGACCATGCTAATCCAAATAATACTCCATATAAGATAGTAGCTAAAGGCGTGAATTTCTTTTGCTGTGGCAATTGATGAATAAAAGATATCCCGGATAGTATCGCTATACCAATAAGTATCAGCAGAACGCCTACAACTCTCATGAATATTAATTTGTTCTCCGTAATAAATCCGCCGATACTGCCTGCAAAGACTCCCAATGCAATGTAAACAATTGCTATCCCAAGCCCCAAATATATCGTATGCCGTGTTAATGATCTAAAATCATTTTTCATACACATCGACAAATAAACAGGAAGTATAGGCAATGTGCATGGTGCAAGAAATGTCACTATCCCTGCTACATATGATATGATGGATAAAAAAAGTATATTCATCGTATTCACTTAGATAATTCTGCATCAATAAGTTGCTTAAATGCTGCAAATGGCTGTGCACCTATAAGTGCTTTCCCATTTATAAAAAATGCTGGTGTTCCGCTTACACCTAATGATATGCCGTCTTTCTGGTCTTTTTGAACTTCTGACTGGTATTTTCCAGTGTCAAGACAAGAATCGAACTTAGTTGTATCAAGCCCGATTTGCTTAGCCCACAATTTTAGATTCTCAATGGATAAGCTTTGTTGGTTCTGGAATATTTTATCATGATATTCCCAGAATTTCCCTTGTTCATTAGCACATTCTGCAGCTTCTGCAGTTTTTTCTGCCTGGGCATGGAAACTTAATGGAAAGTCCCTATATACAAATCTTACTTTTCCAGTATCTATATATTCTGATTTAATTTGGAGAAATGTTTGGGAATAGAATCTTTCACAGAATGGACATTGGAAATCACTAAATTCAACTATGGTAACAGTGGCATCTTTAGAGCCTATCGACGGGTCTCCATCGTCATTAACATTAACTTTTTGATTGCCTTGATCATTTGCTGGAATGGTCTTTGCTAAAGGATTGTTTTGTTGTATGTCTTTGTTATCTGATGGCTGAAGATTATTTTTAGTAAGCTTGGATAGCAAGTATATATTAACACTGAAACATGCTATTAGCAAAATCCCTAAAATCATACTTACAAAAAACCATGGGTTTTTTCCCAGACTAATTTTTCTATGTTCAATGTGTCTATCAACTTTCCTATGTTCGCTATGTTCATCATTTTCATGCATGTAAATCACCTTTAATTGCTATGTTACATAAGATGAAACCATATATAAATGCTTCCTGAAACCAAAATTCATAAACAATATAAATAAAAATATTGTTTCACTATAATGAAACCGACAAAACAAGGTGTTAACAGAAATTTGATGATATCGATAATAATATTTTCTTCCTTTATATTCTTAATACTTATTCTAATATTCACTTATCATCTCAGTACAGAAGAGTCAGTAATGTCCCCTATACTGAGCCCTTTCATAAAATATCACGTATATTTCATGATAATCGTAAGCTCTTTTGGTATTGCTGTAGGTGCAAGCGTATTTTATTTTATGTCAAAAAAGCTTGAAGATAAGGAGACAGATGCAAAAAAGAATACTGAAATACTGCTAAAATTCCTAAATAAAGACGAAAGAGAAATAATAAAAAAGATAGTTGAAAGCAATGGGAAAATATTGCAATCACAATTGTCTCGTACAACCAGCTTAAATAAGGTGAAGGTACATAGAATATTATCAAAACTTAAAGAAAAGGAATTAATAAAAATACAAAATCATGGCAAAACTAATATTATACTCATGCCTGATGAAATATATTCTTCGTTGGTTTAAAATATTATTCGATAGCTTCATCTAAGTATAGCAGCACTGGTATTCCCTTGTTTTCTTTTTCTATTGTTTTTATTCTCTCCTCTTGTTTCATATATAGATATAGGGAGGTGCCATGCTAAAAATTATATTTTCAATTCTAATTCCAACCCAACATGATCAGAAAACAATTCATTGGCCGGGCTTATGTATTTTAGCTTGAAATGTTTGCTCATGAAAATATGATCATAAGCTTTCTTGGGATTCCATGATGGATATGTTTTGTATTTGTTGATGTCAGTCAAGAAATTCAATGGCATTAACTCATCTATAGATTCTGTATTGAAGTCTCCTGACAGGATTATTGGATATTTTTCCTTTTGAAGATGATTTGCAATGAAATCAATCTGTTTTTTTCTGTCTGATCTGCTCAATGATAAATGCGTTATAAATGCCTTTATTGTTTTATTTTTTATTTTTAGATTCATTCCTGAAAGAAATCTTGCCTGGCCATTCCCGGGCAATTTGATATGCTCTGAGGATATTATCTTGAATTTAGATAAAATGCCGTTACCCTGGTCGATATACCTACCAAATTTGTATGTCGGGAAAAATATTTTATTATTTATATTTGATGACTCTGAGATTCTTTCTAGCTGCTGCTTGAATATTGTCCTTGTTGATTCACCGTCCAATTCTGTGAAAAAGGCAATATCAATATTTTGTTTAATGAGATATTTTGATAACAGATCAATTGCCTTCAATGAATGTTCATAAAAGATGCTTGGAAACATCCTGAATGGAATAAGAAAATAATCATAATTATTTTTGCAAAAAGCTCCTTGCTGAAAATTCAATAATAATAGTCTTATTTCCATCTTAGTTCTGCTAATATTGGCAGGTGATCAGACACTTTTAATTCATCAATAACATAATATTTTAGTACACCGAAATCCTTGCTATAATAGATATAATCGATCCTTCTTTTTGGCTTCCAGCTTGGAAATGTCTTTGGTGTTTCCAGCCTGATTAATCCTGTATCATTAAGAGCCTGAAGCTCTTTTTCATTGCTGGTGTTAAGATCTCCAGTCAGTATTATTGGCCCGTTGATTTTTTTTATGATTTCAGTAATCTGCTCTAATTCTCTTTTTCTGCTGAATTTTCCTAATGCTAGTTGTGTTGTTAGGATAGTGACTATTTTGTTATTTACACTTATTTTACTCAGGCTTAATGCTCTATGTTCTCCATGTCTTACTAGCTGAAAATTTTGTGTGTCAGTTATATCATATTTTGTTAGTATTCCATTGCCTTGATTAACAAGATTGAGTATTTTTCTTACAGGAAAAAAGTGAAATTTCTTCAAAACTGTTTTGTTGGCTAGTTTCTTAAGATTATTTCCATGAAGTGTCCTGAAGCTTCCTCCATCGATCTCTACAAAAGTGCAGATATCAACATCTTCTTTGTTTATTACTCTTGCGATATTGCTTATGGCATTTACGTTATGCGGGATAACATACTTCCATGCTGATGTCAAATACTGCCAATAGCCTCTTGTTATTGAAGCGCAGTATTCAATATTCAATGTAAGAATTCTTATTGTGTCTCTTTTCTCTGGCATTCTTGAAACGAAGAATTATGATTAATAAAGTTTGTGATTAATATTTTTAGGTATTGGAAGAGTAATTACTAAAAATCTGCTCCAATAATCTTCTTGTACTTTTCTAAGAACGATTGTTCATCTCCAAAACCGAACTGCATAAAATCGTGTTTTAAACTATTTGGACCTACTCCTTTTACATCGAAATCCTTGCCTTTTTCATTTCTAATATGATAATAAGTTCTTACTGGAGATACTGGATCTCCTGCACACAGTCCATCTTGGAAGGTATCTTCTCCATCTTCGAATTTGACAAACAATGTTCCATACTCCTTCCAGTCATGAGCAATTAATTGGCCTAATTGACTAAATCTAGAATGATCTCTATTTACTACTAATACTGCAATGTTTTTGGCATGTGATGTAGGATTCCACGTCATAATATTACCCCCTGTTGACAGGAATGATGCCTCCTATATAAATTTTCCGTTCACTATTTATTTAACAAGTTTTATGAGCACCATAAGTAATATTGCCTTACGAATCATTTAAAGAATCAGAATTATTCATCAATCATCTCGATCTCTATATTAAGGCCTTCTGGAATCGGGACTTTCATCACAAGCCTTAACGCCCTTTCATCAATGCCCAGGTCGATCAATCTTTTATGGACTCGCATCTCAAACCTGTCCCAGGTTGCCGTACCGTTACCGCATGGACCTTTTCTTGTTGTTAAACGTAATTTTTTTGTAGGCAAGGGAATAGGGCCTTTCATCACTACTCCTGTTTTTTCAGCTACATCCATTATGTATGCACATGTTTGATTAATCTTGTTTATGTCAGTGCTTGCTAATTTTATCCTTGCCTTCTGCATGATTTACTCCAATGATGAATTGTTAGTTCATCATGTTTGAAAATTAAAAAAATAAAATATTATTTCTTAACAACATCAATGCACATTCCTGCTGCAACTGTTGCTCCTGAATCCCTGATAGCAAATCTTGAAAGTTGTGGGATTGTTTTCTGTGTCTCAATCACTAATGGATGCACTGGCTTTAACTTGACAATTGCTGCATCTCCATTCTTTATGAAATCAGGATGCTCTTGCAATACTTCACCAGTCATTGGATTTAGTTTCTTGACAATTTCTGTAACCTGGCATGCAACCTGTGCTGTATGGATATGGAATACAGGTGTATAGCCTACTGTTATTACAGATGGATGATTCAATACAACAATCTGTGCAGTAAATTCTGTTGCAATAGTTGGAATACTGTCTTCATGTCCAAGTACATCTCCTCTAGCAACATCCTTTTTTCCAAATCCTCTAACACTTAATCCTACATTGTCTCCAGGAACTGCTTCTTTTAATTGCTCATGATGCATCTCAATGCTCTTTACCTCTCCTGGAATTCCTTTACCTTCTCTTCCTGGAACTGCAATCACTTTATCATTTACTTTCAATACTCCTGTTTCTACTCTTCCAACAGGAACAACCCCTATACCTGTGATGTTATAAACATCTTGGATTGGAAGCCTTAATGGCAATTCAGTAGGTTTTTGCGGAACTTTTAAGTTATTGATTGCTTCAAGCAGTGTTGGTCCAGTAAACCATGATAGTTTATCTGATTTCTTGACAACATTATCTCCTAGCAATGATGCTAATGGAAGGAATTGAACATCTTCAACTTTCCATCCAGATGCCTTAAGCAATGCTGTAATTACTTTCTTTATACCTTCAAATCTTTCTTGAGAATAACCCTGCATGTCCATCTTGTTTACAGCAACAATCAATTGCTGTACACCAAGAATTTTTGTTAAACGGCAATGCTCAACTGTCTGTGGTGGAAGTTCTGTTATTGTTTCTGTTCCTTTAATCTCATTTGCTCCGCATACAAGAACAGCTGCATCTGCCTGTGATGCTCCTGTGATCATGTTCTTTACAAAATCCTTGTGCCCAGGTGCGTCGATTATTGTGAAATAATACTTATCAGTCTCAAATCTCTTGTGAGAAAGATCAATTGTTACGCCTCTCTCCTGCTCTTCTTTTAAGTTATCCATAATGAATGCAAACTCAAATCCACCTTTGCCAAGCTCTTGTGCTTTATCTTTAAGTTTTCTCATTGCCTGTTCATCAACATTTCCTGAATCATACAATAGTCTTCCTACTGTTGTTGATTTTCCATGATCTACATGTCCTACAAATACAAGATTTATGTGCTCTTTCTCTTTTGCCATTTTATGACCTCCAAATTTTAAACATAAATTCCAATAATAAATTGAAATCTATTTCACTGAACGTACTAAACTCATTAACCCCCAAATGGGTATTTTTAGAGGAAATATAGGCTATTTATAAATATTATGTTTTAGCATTCGGTGGCATATTAACTTTCAGAAGGCTAAAACCTGTTAATTATTGAAGAATGATAAATTAGGATATATAGCAAAATGTCGCCAAATTTCTTTATAGTATTTATGACCGGCAAGTCAATACAAAAACAAACTTTATAAATAATAGCTTATTCTCATGCAAAATGGAACAAACAAATATAATCCCTATTATAGAGTATTTGAAGACAAATCCTAGAGAAATAGAATATAATAATGAGAAATTACGAGAAGCATTAAAAGATGTGATTTTTTGTGATGATGCATTTGCAACAGATCTTCAAAAAGACTATGAAAACAACGAAAATGCATTCAAAAATATTGTCTATAAAGATAATTTTATTTTGAAAATATCTTTGGGAAAGATATTGAGATTTTCTAATATCGGTAATTATCAGCCATCATTTATGGATAAACATAGACATAAAAGAGAATTCCATAAGGGCAGATTACCGTATGGATTAATACTAGACGATTTGATACAAGATCCAACAATAGTACAATCTATGGCAGATTCTCCTTCAAAATATTCTCTATTGGGAAAGATTGAAGTTATCGAGATAGATACTTCAAATCCTGAGAAATCTTACCTTTACATCTCAAAAAAACCTGTATTAACAATCTGTGGGGCTGATGATAATTATATAAGAAAATGGGAAGATAAACATACTTATCATTTTAGGGATAAAGATAATATATTCAGTAAAAAGAAATTAGTAATTGAGACCAATTAAAGATCATAAAATTTCTTCAGCCAGAAACTATCCCAGTATTCTTTCCTATGTTGTGATTCAAGGTCCTTCTGGAATGTATAAAGACTATCAATAACTTTTGGATCAGTCTCTGTTTTAAGTTCTAACTTAACATTATCGATCTTGGCTTCAAGAGACTTCATGTCTTTTCTTTGAAAAGAACATGTGAGTCCAATAAAATATACTATTACGACAGGAAACAATCCGTATTTTATTACAGGATGCTTAATGATTGTCTTTAGATTCATTCTGAGGCTTCTTCTTCTGTTCCTTTAAGGCCTTTCCTGTTCCTGATCTGGGTTATGATCTTCATCTGCAGTTCTTCAGGAAGTTTCTCAAATGTCTGGTCAAGAACAAAGAAGTTTCCTCTTCCTTCTGTTGCAGATCTCAAGTCTGAGCTTAATCCAAACATCTCTCCAACAGGAAGCTTTCCCTTAACCATGATCTGAGCTCCTTCTTGTTGCATATCCAATAATTGTCCTCTTTTGCTGCTGATTAGTTTTGAGATCTCTCCCATGAATTCAACAGGCGCATCAAATTGCAGGACTTGAACAGGTTCAAATATCAATGGATTAGCAGTCATCATAGCTCCTCTGATACCTTCTCTTACTGCAGGGTATACTTGAGCTGGACCTCTATGGATTGCATCTTCATGAAGCTTAACATCATCTAAGATCACTTTAACTCCAATGCATGGTTCCTTTGATAATGGGCCTTTCATCATGACATCTTCAAACATGTCAGAGACCATTTCAATAACTTCACCAATATGAACAATTCCTCTTGTACCATCAATAAGCATGTTTCCATTATATACATCTCTCACTTTTCTAGATTCCTTGCTGTCCATTCCAGCTTCTTCTAATGATTGCCATAATTCCTGAGAATTCTTTTTAACTCTACCACTAGAAATGCTTCCAGACTTTATTGCTGCTTTTAATTCATCTGACAAAGGTTCAACCTTAAAATAGAACTTGTTATGCTTATTAGGGCTTTTTCCCTCATAATCTTCAGGACTATTTCTTGTTATAGTCTCTCTATATACAACAATCGGCGGGCTTGATACTATTTCGACACCTTTTTCTGATTTGATCCTATTCTCAATAATCTCAAGATGTAATTCACCCATTCCAGACATTAAATGCTCACCAGTCTCTTGATTGATTTCAATCACAATACTAGGATCTTCTTTTGAAATCTGAATCAAGACTTCAACAAGTTTAGGAAGATCAGAAGGTCTTTTAGCTTCAATAGCCTTTGTCATGACAGGTTCAAAGATATGAGTAATCTGTTCAAAAGGTTCAATCTCTCCAATACTTACAGTCTCTCCAGGATATGCTCCTTTTAGACCACCTGCGCCAATAATATTGCCTGCAGGAATATTATCTACAATCTCCCTTTTTGGACCATTATATACATATAGTTGCTGGACTCTGACATCCATCTTAGCTCTATTAAGCCTCATCATGTCTCCTCTATGCAATGTTCCTCCAAAGACTCTTCCAGCTGCAATCTCTCCAGCCTGAGGATCAATAACAATTTTAGTGATAACAAAAACACCCGGCCCTTTCGGATCAGCCTTAAGAAGTGCCTGGCCTAATGGACTTTGCAAGTCTCCATGCCAAATTTTAGGAATCCTATATTCCTGAGCTCTGATTGGACTTGGATGATGCTTAATTACTGCATCTAAGATAACTTCATGCAATGGAGCTTTATGTTTAAGCTCTTTCCATGCATCATTCTCATAAGCATCAATAATATCCTTAAAACTTATTTCTTTTTTCTTCATGTACGGAACTGATAATGCCCAATTATGAAATGCAGATCCAAAACATACACTTCCATCAAGAACATTAACCTGCCATTTAGGACCCATATCTGGACTAATATCAATGATCAATCTATTAACATGATTAATAATCTTCATGAATCTCTCCTGCATAGCTTCAGGAGTCAGTTTTACTTCTTTGATCAATCTATCAACTTTGTTAATGAAAAGAATAGGTTTAACTCTTTCTCTTAAAGCTTGTTTCAATACAGTCTCTGTCTGAGGCATAATACCTTCAACAGCGCAACATAAAGTAATAGCTCCATCAACAGCCCTCATAGCTCTAGTAACATCACCACCAAAATCAACATGTCCAGGAGTGTCAATAAGATTAATAAGAAATTCTTGACCATCAACCTCATGAACCATAGATACATTAGCAGCATCAATAGTGATGCCTCTAGTCATTTCATCTTCATGAAAATCAAGAACACAAGCTTTTCCTGCAAGCTCTTCAGACATCATGCCAGCACCCCATAATAGATTATCAGAAAAAGTAGTTTTTCCATGATCAATATGCGCACATGTAGCGATATTCCTTATATTGTTAGGCCTATTCATTATTCTCATGACCTTATCTACCATCTTTTCTCCCATAATTTTTTTGGGAAAAAAATTAAGTAAAAAAAGGATTTTGCTGAAGCAAAATCATTCACTTAATCTCTTTCACAACCTCCATATTTTGTGTTAATAATGATTTAGTATAGTGTAATATTTTTATTCTTCAATCGATTAAAATACATGGACTTCATGGACTGTCTTGTATGTATGAAGCTCTTCTGGCTTGAACCATAAAGCGATTTCGTATTTAGCTTCCTCTGGTTTGCCAGATGCATGAATAAGATTCCTTATAGACTTTTCTTTATCATCAGCATACTTATATGAATGTTGAGCAAAATCTCCTCTTATTGTTCCAGGCATAGCTGATTTAGGCTCTGTCGGACCAACCATTTTCCTAACAAGCTCAACAGCATCAATGCCCTCAAGAACAAGTGCAACAACAGGTCCTTGTGTTAAGTAACTCACAACATCCTTGAAAACTCTTGGACCTTTTCTTTCTTCAACATCAAAATAATGCTTTTTAGCAAAAGCTTCATCAATCCATTGCATCTTCATGCCAACAATCTTTAATCCAACATCCTCAAATCTCTGCATGATCTTTCCAATAATCTGTCTTTGGACTCCATCAGCCTTGATTAAGACAAGGGTTCTTTCAATTTTTGATGGCGGCATATTTTCATTAATATCAGGATTTTTCTTAATCATTTCAATCACTTCCCTTCTGCACTCCATTTGTGCTCTCTTGGAATCCTATTAAGTTTCAATAGGTTCTTTTCACACTTGCTTGAGCAAAAATAAAGTACTTGGCCAGAAACCTTAACATACATTGTTCCAGTTCCTTTTGGAATTTCTTTGTTACAAAATGAGCATTTCATAAAATTTTTTGCGAAAAAATTTAGTAAACGCAAAGAACTTACGTTCTTGCGCACAAAAAACTTTTGTTTTTCTGTGAGCGTGCGACATTTTGCTTTGCAAAACTCCCACTAACTGTTTTTTCGCAAACCTCCTTGTTGTAAATTTATTACTGATTGCCTCTACCCATCTTATTCAATGGCCGAGCTTCAATCTCTGTCTCTCTTAGCATTAAAGTATCTCCTACTTGAACAGGGCCTCTTACATTTCTTCTCATTGTCTTGTTCTTGTCCCTTCCATCAAGGATCTTTACCCTAACTTGAGTTGCTTCTCCTCTTGTTCCTGTCCTGCCTATGACTTCTTCTACTGTTGCAGGAACTGCATAAGTGAAATTCACACTGCCTTTGATTTCTGTGGCTTGAACATTCTCAAGTCCTTTCATTGGCTTTTGTTGTGGCTTAGAGCTTCCCATTATTTCACTCCTTTAACATTGACTTTGCATCACCAGCATCGAGAATAACAACAGCTGCTGTTGGTTTTGTCAATCCTGCAGCTGCTCCTAATTCCTCTTTGTTTGGGACTTCAATGCATAATATTCCTTTTTCTTTTGCTAATAATGGCAAGTGCATAACTATCTCCTTTGGATTAACATCTCCTGCATATACTACTGCTAGAGCTGTTCCTCTTTCTAAGAATTTAGTAACTTCATTAGTGCCTTTTTTTATTTTACCTGATTTTCTTGCTATCTCAACAAGTTCATATCCTTTATGGTCTGTCATTTTTTCCTCCAGGTATTAAGAAATAATACCTCATTCAGCCGAAGCTTCATTAATCACTGGTATTTTCTAGGAATAATAAAGTGTTTATAAATATTGTTGTTATGGAAAATTAGTCTTTGATTGCTGAGTGATTGATTATATTTTCTATTTCTTGGCTTGAACTACAGTTTAAAAAATATCGTTCTCAATTTAAGCTTAGAATTATTATTTTTTTCTTCTAATTATATCTTGTATTACTTTTTCATTGTTTATATGTCCACAGTCACATATTACTGGAAAGCTAGTAGAAAATAACACACTTTTGCATTGCTCACAGTTAAATCCGAAGACTTGCTCTGGAAAAGAAAGATCAAACTCCTCTAATGGAAATTCCTGAAAGTTTATTTCTTTGTGCTTTGGCTTCTGAAGGTCTTTAATCACTTCTATTATTCCTTCGGATAGGCACTGAAGACAAATGTTTAGTTCTCCTTTAGCATATGTACAGTTAAAGACTGCGGTTTCATTACTATCGCAACCGCACATATTGCATATTCGCAACGGATTTAAGGACTCCATATCTGTATACTAAAGAATATACTAATATATAAATGTTTTGTTATAATGGGAGAGAGACGAATTTCATTTAATGATTATAAAACAGAAAACAATATATATACTAGGAAAAAGTAGATAGCATGATCATAATATCAGTAATAGTTGCATTAGTTGCATTGGTCATTGGATCAATAACTGATTTCAAGAAAAGAGAAGTCCATGATTATGTCTCTTATGGATTGACATTCATTGCAGTTGCAATAAGCATTATCTACACAATAATTATTTGGGATTACACACCATTGGTACAGACAATAATGGGATTATTGATTGGACTAGGTATTGCATATGCAATGTTCTATCTAGGGCAATGGGGAGGAGGAGACAGCAAGCTGATTATTGGCTTAGGTGCTGTCCTAGGATTTAATGTTTTTCCAGTATTTGGAGACAGTAATTTTCTGTTTCCACTGCTTATTATAAACATTATTCTCGCAGGAGCTATATATGGATTGATATTCAGTGTATATCTGGCCATTAAACATAGACATGAATTTATCAAGAATTTGAGAAAATGGCTGGATAAAAAGCAAATAATGAATGCAAGAAGAATCTTGTTAGGATTTGTAATAATTTCAGTAATCCTAATAATGTTTTTTATACCGCAGGAATTTAAGCTGCTATTGCTAAGCATTGCGGCATTGTTGTTTCTAGTTTTTTATGTTTGGATTTTTGTGAAAATAATCGAAGAAAGCTGTATGATAAAACTAGTTGATATAGAAAAATTAACAGAAGGAGACTGGATATTCAAGGATGTGTTTGTTTCAGGAAAATACATAACAGGGCCAAAGGATCTTGGAATATCAAAACATCAAATCAATGTTCTTAAAAAATTCAGGAGTCAGGGAAAAATCAAAAAAATTATGATTAAAGAGGGTATTCCGTTTATTCCAGCATTCTTTATAGCTTTCATATTAACAATAATGATGTATTATATGAAGATTCCTAGCTTATTATTCTAAATAGGAATATATTGAGAATTTTATGTGTTATTATAAATAGTTATGGGATTCTTTCCAATGACTTCAGCCAATAATTATTTTTCTTTTCAGAATTCTTTTCCTCTGCAGCATTTGAATCATCCTGCCTAATCTCTTGTGAGGCAACCACTTCTGCTGGAGATGTTGTTTTATTCTGAGTATTTGAATCCTCAAGAGTTATACCTTCGCTAATCATTCTCTGCATACTATCCAATGAGTCATTAGTTGCCTGTTTCATGTCCCAGTCAAGCTTTAACCCATCATCTGTTCTTCTTGGGATTACGTGGACTGAGAAATGATTTATTGTCTGTCCTGCAGGAACACCATTCTGGATTATAATATTTGTCCCATGAACTTTTAAGACTTCAAAAAGTATCATTGACATCTTATTAGCAGCAATAGCCATGGATTTCAGAATATTTGAAGGAACCTGATCCATTATTGTTAAATGCTCTTTAGGGAATATTTGTAGATGTCCTGAAGTTGAGGTATTTGCAGCAAGGCTTATTATTAGTTCATTATTCTCATAAATAATATGATCCTTCAATATTCCATCACACACATCACATGCCATTATCCACCGAATAATTTTGCAATATCATCAAGATTGACATTCTTGGAATCCTTCTTTGGTTTATCATCTTGTTTTGCATCATGTTTGATAGGCTTTTTTTCTTTATCGTGCTCTTTCTGATTATCATAATCTTTTTCCTTCTTATGCTCTTTTTTGCTATCTGCAATATCCTTTTTTGCAGTTTCTTCATGCTCTTCAATATGATGTATTTTTTTTTTATGTTTTATATCAGTATGCTTATTGAAGACCTGCTCAAAATACGGCTTTAATGTTTTTTTCAATTTATCAGCCTGTTCAGCATTCATCTCATATTTTGGCAATTCCAGTAATCCATCATTCTCTTTTCTTGGAAAAACATGAATCAATACATGAGGGGCTTTTTGGCCAGCAGCCATGCCATTTGCAATGAATATTGAGGTTCCTTGGCATTGCAGGGTTTTCAGTAATGTGTTTGACATTAATTTCACAGTATCAAACATATGAGCTAAAAGATCATCAGGGATATGCGGCAAAATCATGTAATGCTCTTTTGGCATGATCAGAATATGCCCTTCAGATGCAGGATTAATGTCAAGTATGCATATTGCCTTATCATCCTCATGCAATACTTTAGAAGGGATCTGTTTAGTTGCAATCTTGCAGAAAATACAGTTCTGCTTCTGGAGCTCTGCAATCTCCTCTGCAGACATATTGCTTGTGTCAATCTCATCAGGCATGATAATACTTCAATAAGCCGATATATAAATTTTGCTGTCCGCACATGATAGATCTTTTTCAATCGCTGATATTGAATAAAATACTGGTGCAGGAGTATTTCTGCATTATCTCTATATAAGATAATATATGTATGCCATATAGCATATTACTAACAGAATTCCCTGCCATCTTTTCAGGATGTGTTTCTCTCCAATGAAAAGTGCTATAAACAATAATGCTGTTGCTAACATTGCAACAATAACGCTGAAGGCCAACGATTCATTGATTGTGATTGTGTGCAATAATGATCCTATACCTAGTATGAATAGCATATTTATTATATTTGATCCAATAATGTTTCCTACAATAAGATCTGTTTCTTTTTTCAAAGCCGCCTTAACGCTAACAAATAGTTCTGGAAGTGAAGTTCCGGCTGCTATGATAGTGGCTGATATGAAGAATTGTGTTATGCCAATATTCTTTGCTATTATGACTGCAGTATCAACAGTCATTCTTCCTCCAATATATAATGCAATAGTTCCAATGATCAATGCGCCTATAAGCATGTACATTTTATGGAATTTAGGATCTGCCAGCTTGATTTCTTCCTTAGTTTCTGTACTTTCAAGCCTTTTTTTGACAATTATGTCTGACGTGTAATAAATGAATACCCCGAACAATGCTATAAGAATAATCCCGTCAAAAAATGATAATTTATTACTCATTCCTAATAATGGTTTGTTGATTATTATTAATAATACTGTTAGCGTGAAGAAACTGAAAGGAATTTCCTTCCATATAGTTGTGTGGCGGAAGATCAAAGGATAGATCATTGCACCAATTCCTAATATCAAAAGTATATTTGCAATACTGCTTCCGACAAGATTTCCTAATATAATGTCGGAATTTCCTGATATAGAGCCTGCTATGGTGACAAAGAGTTCAGGAAGTGATGTTCCTAATGCTACGATTGTCAGTCCAACGATTAATTTATGTATGTTGAATTTTTTCGCAAGTGATGCGGCGCCCTCTAATAGCCAATCCGCACCTTGTATCAATAGGATTAATCCTGCAACCAAATAGAGATATTCTTGCATGTCATATTTATAGGACTATTGTTTATTAATTTTACTTATATAAAATATATTTTTGATAATTTTATACATAATTTTCTTTAGATAATTTTTTATCAAAATATTTATAAATGACAAATCTGGATATGGATTAGAGAGGTGATCTGGTGTTTTTTGATGAGAGTATAAAGGATGTATATTTAAGGCTGAATTCTAGTGAAAAAGGCTTGACATCAGTTGAAGCTCAGGACAGATTATCAAAGCAAGGATTGAATGAGATTGATTCTGGGAAAAAAATAAGCATATTCAAATTGTTCATTAATCAATTCAAGAATTTCTTAGTTATATTATTGATATTTGCCGCATTATTGAGTTTGGTTACAAAGGATATTCCTGAGTTTTTCGGAATTATCAGTATTGTATTATTAAGTGTTATTCTAGGATTTGTGCAGGAGTATAGGGCAGAAAAAGCCATGGAAGCCCTGAAAAAAATATCTGCCCCTTTTGCAAAAGTGATAAGAGATGATATGGAGCAGAATATTCCTTCAAAAAAGATTGTTTTAGGTGACATTATCATATTGGATGAAGGAGATATAATCCCTGCAGATCTGAGAATAATAGAATCACAAAGCATTCAGATAGATGAAAGCTCGCTAACAGGAGAAAGTATGCCTGTAAAAAAGACAACTGCTGAATTAAAAGGTGTTCTATCAATAACTGAACAGGAAAACATGGCTTTTATGGGAACAATAGTAACATATGGAAAAGGCATCGGAATTGTTGTTAATACAGGAATGAAAACTGAATTCGGAAAAATAGCTCATTCTATACAAAGTATAGAGGAACAACAAACTCCATTGCAAATCAAATTTGAAAAAATGGCAAAGCAATTAAGCATTGCGGTATTTGGATTAGTATTCCTTGTTTTTATCTTAGGATATTTCAGCCTGAAGATGGATATTGCGGTTTTGTTCTTATTCTCATTAAGCCTGGCTGTTGCTGCTGTTCCAAGCAGCTTGCCTGCAATTGTCACAATAAGCCTTGGATTAGGAGCAAAAAGATTGGCATCAAAGAACATGATAATCAAGAAATTGCCTGCAGCAGAAAGCCTTGGATCAGTTACAGTAATATGCTCAGATAAAACTGGCACAATAACAAAAAACCAGATGACAGTAACCAAATTATATGTTAACAATAAGATTATTGATGTTACAGGTTCTGGATATGATCCTGAAGGCCAATTTCTTTTCAATACAAAACCTGTTGATAACAAAGTTCTTGAGCCTCTTCTTAGAGCAAGCTATTTATGCAATAATTCTAAACTTGTCTTTAACAAATCCTGGACTATTATCGGAGACAGCACAGAAGGAGCATTGATTGTCGCTGCAAAGAAATCCGTTAAGGATGAATCATATTTTGAGGAGAATTTTGTCAAGAAAAGTGAACTGCCATTTGATTCAGACAGAAAAATGATGTCAATTATTTATGAGAATCTCCTTAACAAAAAAACTGAGGCTTATGTTAAAGGAGCTCCTGATATAATACTGAAAAATTGTTCATATATCTTGATTGATAAAAAAATAATAAGATTAACAAATAAGGATAAAGAAAAGATATTGAAACAGAATAATGATTTTGCAGAATCTTCATTGAGAGTTTTAGGAGTTGCATACAAAGACGTTACAAAAATAAGAAAAACCGAGACCTCAACAATCGAAAAAGATCTTGTATTTATCGGATTAACTGGAATGATTGATCCTCCAAGAGAGAATGTTGATCTGGCAATAAAACAATGTGAAGATGCAGGAATTAAGGTAATGATGATTACAGGAGATCATCCTATAACTGCAAAAGCTGTTGCTAAACAGATTGGATTGCTTAAAGACGGGGATCTAGTAATTACTGGAGCTGAGCTTGATCAAATGTCAGATGCAGTTCTTGAACAGGAGATTGACAATATTAGAATAATTGCTAGGGCATTGCCTATTCAAAAAACAAGGATTGTTGATGCATTGCAGAAAAAAGGCAATGTTGTTGCAATGACAGGGGATGGTGTGAATGATGCTCCTGCATTAAAGAAAGCAGATATTGGGATTGCTATGGGAATTATTGGAACAGATGTTAGCAAAGAGGTTGCAAAGTCAATACTTGCAGATGATCATTTCAACACTATTGTAAATGCGATTGCAGAAGGAAGGAATATTTATGATAAAATTATTAAGTCAACAAAATATCTTTTGGCATGCAATGCAGGTGAAATTTTATCAGTTTTCCTTGCAATATTAATGAGATTCCCTTTACCTATGGTACCGTTGCAATTATTGCTTATGAATCTTCTTACAGATGGGTTGCCTGCTCTTGGCTTGGGATCAGAGAATGCAGAGGATGATGTGATGAAAAGGCCTCCAAGAGACCCTAAAGAGAATCCTATAACAAAAGAGATGTTAATGCTGATAATATTTTTTGGTATTGCAATGGGCTTAGGGACATTGTTTGTTTTTATCAAATATTTGCCTCTTGGCGAGAGTTATGCACAAACAATGGCATTCACCACATTAGTGATGTTTGAGATGTTTGCTGTGATGTCGGCAAGAAGCTTTGCATCTTTCAAAAAACTTAATCCATTCAGCAATACTTGGCTTACATTAGGAATTATTAGTTCAATATTGATTCAAATAGCCGTGATTTATATTACTCCATTGCAGACAGTTTTTGGAACAGTTCCAATAACATTAGTTGATTGGATAATCATTTTATCAGTTTCAAGTCTTGGATTTATAATGATGGAAATAAGCAAGCTTTTGATTAAGCCGCATTTTTTAGCAAAATTTAAAAAGCGCTCAGTCCAGGTTAATTAAAGATAAAAGAAAGAGATGATATATAATGAGTTATGGATTTCCCAGGCCAATATTGTTCAAGATCGAGAAGATAGTAGGATTCTTGTTATTCATCATAGGATTATTTGCAGTTCTTAAACTGTTCGGAGTTCTTAATGAGAATCTTCTTGTGCCAAATCAATACATGGCTTGGTTCACAGCAATTGTCTGCGTGATCTTCGGCTTTATCCTAATGAGCCATAAACAGCACGGGATATATTAATTTGATTGCGTATAGTTCTGTACAATACATTTTTAAAACTATTACGATTCTTAGTATTATGGATAAATCTGCTGAGGAAGTATGTGATGAATGTGATGTTCCTGAAAATGAATATGATCCGCATAGTCTAGAGAAGATCTCGAGAAACATTGACATTAAGAAGAGATTTGAGGATCATTATAGATTATTGTTAGGAGAGGATTATGATAAGTTTATGAATTATTCTTTATCATACATAAGAAAATGCATCAGAGTAAACACTTTAAAGGCATCTGTTGATGATATAAAGAAAAGGCTTGATGAGAGATGGAATCTTCATGAAATACCTTGGTGTAGACAAGGATTCTGGATTGATTTCAAGGATGGAAAAAGATTTGATCTAGGAAATCTTATTGAGCATCATCTAGGATATATTTATATCCAGGAATCAGCATCAATGATACCTCCTGTAGTTCTTGATCCTAATCCTGGAGAAAGGGTTCTTGATCTTTGTGCAGCCCCGGGATCAAAGACAAGCCAGATTGCAATGTATATGCAAAATAAGGGAATTATTGTTGCTAATGATGTTTCTGGAATGAGATTAAAAGCATTAGGGATGAATCTGCAAAGATGTGGTGTAAGAAATTCAATAATAACAATGATGCAGGAGAATAAATTCTTATGGATAAAAAAACAGAATCCTAATATTGAATTTGATAAGATACTTGTTGATGCACCCTGTTCAGGAACAGGAACAATAAGAAAATCATTGAGGACAATCAAAGAATGGAATCCGTTGTCCATAACAAAACTTAGCAAGATACAAAGAAACCTTATTGATGCAGGATTTCAATTATTAAAATCAGGAGGAACAATTGTTTACAGTACATGCACTATTGAGCCTGAAGAGAATGAGGCTGTTGTTTCTTATTTGATTGATAAATATGAAGATGCAGAATTGCTTGAAATAGATTCTGAATCACTTGGAATAAAAAGAACTCCATCAATAATAAAGTTTCAGGATCTTCACATAAATCCTGTAGTAAAGGAATGCCTAAGATTACATCCATATGATAATAATACAGAAGGCTTCTTTATTGCTAAGATAAGGAAAAAATGAGAACCTAAAGGGATTATTCATTATCTTCAATTAACCACTTCCAAACAGGTTTAATTATTATTTTTCTTCCTTTTATCCTCTCTTCATCCTCTTCATTGAGCGTTAATATCAGGCCTTGCTTTAGCTTATATTTCTTTAAGGCATCCATTAGTCCATTAATCTCTCTTTCCTTATTTTCATCTGTTAATTCATAGCATACTTGTATTGCATTTATTATTTCCCGATTTTTTACGATAAGGAAATCACATTCAGTTTTATTAGAATGATAGAATATGTCTATATTTGTTTTTAAGTGATTGAAGACCAGATTTTCCAGCAGCCAGCCTTTATCCTTAGTTACTTTCTTTGAAAGGATATTGATGAAACCATTATCTAACACATATAGCTTTTTGTCATTTATTATCTGTCTCCTGATCGAATAGTCAAACTTATTTATTGTCTTAGCAAAATAAGTCTCCTCAATATATGAGATGTACTTCTTTATTGTATTGACGCTTTTTATGCCTATGATTTTTCTTATAGAGTTATAACTGAATCTGTTTGAGAAATTTGTTATTAGTAATGAATATAATTGCCTTAATAGGTATATGTTACTTACTTTATATCTTACTGCTATATCTTTGACTATGACGTCATCATAAACTCGTGATAAAATCTCAGGATCGCCATAGATTATATATTCTGGCATGCCTCCATTTACAAGATATTCCTCAAAGAGTCTTTTTATCTCTGTCCTTTTTTCAACAATATAAAATGATTCTTTTGTGAGCTCAATTCCCTTGAATTTCATAAATTCAGTGAATGAAAAAGGTTTTACTATTATGTCTATATGCCTGCCTGTAAGCTTTGTGCCAAGCTCCCTGCTCAATAATGTGGCGCTTGATTCTGTGATGAAAAACTTAAAGCCTTCTTCGTATAATCTTCTTATGAATATCTCAAATCCGCTAATGTTCTGAATCTCATCCAGAAAGAAGGTTTTTTGATTTCCGAAAAGTCCTATCAATGCCTCATGCAGCCTGTTGAATTCCTTTGCAGGAAAATCCATTAATCTCTCATCCTCAAAATTGATATAGAAAAATTTTTTATCATCATATTCTTTTCTTATTATTTGCCTTAGCAGAGTAGATTTTCCTGATCTCCTTAGTCCGGTAAGGACAACTATGTGAGGCAGCCTGATTTTTGATCCTATTGTCTTCAATATGGTTCTCTCTAAGCCATATGCCTTGTTTAGGATTGTTTCTTTTTGCCTTATCAGGATCTCCTTTATCTCATTTTCCGAAAGCATAATACAGAAAATATCATCTTACTTATAAAGGTTGTCATTATAATTGCATAAAATTGATGGNNTTTATAAATGAGTTATTGTTATCTTATTTCAGTACATAATATTTTATGATTATTGGAGGGTTAAAATGAGTTTGGAAAAAATTACTAAGCAGGGAAAATTGGTTGATGTATTTCCGTTATTTGATCGTTCTACTATTCAGCATTCTGATGAGATACAGGTAGATAGATTTACTGAGATAGATGTTAAAGAGAATGATGCAGTATTGCCTAATCAATGGTTTTGGACAGCTGACTTTCCAATGTATATGATGGAAAATAAAGAAGCTGTTTTGTATATGGGCAGGAACAAAGATAATCTAGTATTTGATAATATTGTTGAAGCTACAACACAATTAAGAGAGAAAAATAATTATTTCATAAATGATAGAAAAAACATCGATTCTGTCGTTAATTCAGATACGACTTTAAAAGTTGTTCTTTCAGATCTTAATCTTAAAAAGTTAGATGGTGAATGGTCTTATTTTGAGATTAGCACTGAAAAATACGACAAGCTAAATACTTCACAAAGAACACTTGCTGAAAGAGTGCATGGAAAAGGACAGGCATTCAAAAATTCAATGAACATGTTGCATAAAGCAGGCAAATCAATAACAAGGATTTATGTTTTGAATCCGGATTATGTTAAAAAGAATGTTCCAGAAAATGGTGCTATTGCGCGGGCCTCTGCNNGGCGCTTGCGTGGGGTACCGTTGAAGGCGCGAAGCGCCGACGTGCAAAAAATTGATGAATATGATGATGCATTGAAGCTTATTACAGGAAATCCTAAAGAAGCATTGTCAAGAATACAAAAAAACCCTGCTTATGCCACAGGATTAAACAGTTTGGTCGGCTCGTATATTAAATCAAAAGCATAAACTTTTTTAATTATACTTTTCTTTTATCTTTGTCTCAGCATAGCTTCAAAGTGTGGAGTGGTGTTGGACTACACGTCCTTTTACTAAGGCTTTCCATCGGAAGCTATAAAATTCAGCGAGGACAGATGACTCTAGAGTCATATGCTGAACTCGCAGTGCTTAGTAGAGTAAAAGGGCTACTTGCGCGGGCCTCTGCACTCAATAATTTCAACAACAATTCCAATTTCAATGCTAACAATAGGAATGTAGACAACAATAATAGGCGCTTGCGTGGAATAGCCCAACACACTGAGACAACATTACTCATGACTTACAGGGACTTATGGAAAGAATTATGTTCATATGATAATCTATTTCTTGCATATAAGAAAGCACGAAAGCACAAAACATTGAAGCATTATGTCATAGAGTTCGAAAAGAATCTTGAAGATAATCTCTTGACATTGCAAGTTGAACTTCAACTAAAATCATACAGTCCAAAACCATTAGAAACATTCATTATCAGAGATCCAAAAACAAGAAAGATAAGCAAATCAGATTTTAGAGACAGAATTATACATCATGCACTATGCAACATCATTGAGCCGATATTCGACAAAATATTTATCTATGATTCTTATGCAAACAGGTTAAATAAGGGCACACTGAAAGCTATAGATCGATTTGAAATATTTATGAGAAAGGTGTCACAGAATAACACAATAACTTGTTATGCTCTAAAAGCAGATATTAAGCATTATTTCGAGAGCGTAAATCATAAATTATTGTTAGAAATAATAAGTAAGAGGATTAAAGACAAGAATGTTCTGTGGCTGATTAAAATTATTTTAGATAATCATAAAACAGATCTAAAAGGTAGAGGAATGCCATTAGGTAATTTAACATCACAATTCTTTGCAAATGTTTATCTTAATGAATTGGATTATTTTATCAAGAATGAATTATTAATGAAATATTATATTCGATATGTTGATGATTTCGTGATATTTTCAAAATCAAGGAACGAATTAAAAATGTTTGAAGAAAAGATAAATATTTTTCTAAAGGAAAAATTAGACATCATCCTACATCCAGAAAAGACAAAAATATTGGTACTTGATAAGGGGATTGGTTTTTTGGGTTTAAGGATATACTATTTCTACAAATTACTTAAGAAATCAAATTTAAGGAAATTCAAAAACAAATTATCTAGATTAATATTTAACTATGATAATAAGAAAACTGATTATGATACAATTTATGATTTCCTCGAGGGATGGATCGCTTACTCTAAAAACGCTAATACATACAAGCTAAGAAAGCACATCCTAAACCATCTAGAACAGAAGTTTAGCGGCGAGATATCAACAAAAGAGTTAAACAGATATCTTAAAGAACAATAAATTGTTATTTCTCAGATTTAAGAGATCTTCTTCACTTCTTCTTCAAA
>DUIB01000002.1 GCA_013330595.1 Candidatus Woesearchaeota archaeon
CTATACAAGCCACAAAATAAAGAAGTAAGAAAAAAATTAAGCGCAAAATTGCGCTTAAAAAAAGTCTGGAAAGGAAACCATTCTAGATTATACAAAGACTTAAGAGATACAGTAGAAACACTCTACGGTGCAGCAACAAGAGCAAAAATAATACACACAAACAGCATAAGGGATGACAACAGAGAAAAAGACGGATTAATAATAGGACTAAGACAAAACCTATTAACACTATTGAGACTAAAAAGTCTCAAAAAAAGAATTATTCGAAAAACTCTGTAAATTCACAATCTTTAAAAAACATTCATTAATCTTTCATTTAAGGTGATAAAATGAAATGGGTGTTTGGCTTATTTATTGTCTTAACAATACTGCTCGCAGGATGCTCTAGCAAAAAACCTGTGGCTAATTATGATGCACTAGCTCAATGCTTGACAGAGAAGGGAGCGACAATGTACGGTACAGAATGGTGTAGCCATTGTAAAGCTCAGAAGGAATTGTTCGGAAAATCGTTCCAATACATTAATTATGTTGACTGTGATAAAGCAAGGAATGATTGTATAGCTGCTGGCGTTGATGGCTATCCTACATGGAAGATCAATAATAGATTATATCCTGGAACACAGAGCCTTTATACATTGGCATTGACTAGTGATTGCTTAGATGTTTTTAATGTAGCTCAAAACACTCTAACAGGTTCTGTAATCACTTCTCAGTGATTAAGAATCGAAAGATTTATAAATAAGCTCTACTATAACACTCTAATTAAGCACAGATTGTGCTTAAGTATTCGTGGGGGTTAAAAATGAAGAAATTAATTATACTGTTCATGTTTTTGATTGTAATGGCTATGCCTATATATGCAATCAATGTCATCTCTGAAAAGAAGAATACTGCAGATGTTCAAGATATGGGTTGCAAGAAGATTGAAAGTCTAAGATATATAGATGTTCTAGATTGTCCTGATATAATTGCTAAGATAAATAAATTAGAAATAGATATTGAAGTGAAAGCAATGGACATAAATGCCAATACACAAGTAAATGCTGATCCTGTCAATCTTGCAGGAAATTTAGGTGAAGGAAGAACAATAGTAATATTGGATTCAGGATATAATTATGATCATGTTGAGTTAAGCTCAAGTTATTTAGGAGGATATGATTTTGTCAATAAGGACTATGATCCAATGGATGATAATGGACACGGGACTCATGTGGCAGGATTAATCACTGCAGATGGCATAAATGCAACAGCAAGAGGCATTGCGCCAGAGACAAAGATCATATCAGGAAAAGTCCTCAATGAAAATGCAACAGGCACATTATCAAGAACAGTTGAAGCAATATATTGGGCTGTAAATGGGGATGATGGTGTTTATGGGACAGCAGATGATCCTAATGCAGATGCAATAAGCATAAGCATAGGAACAAGTCCACCGTATACATATAATACTAGTTGTGATATATTTACCTCAGCAAAAACGGCAATAGAATATGCATTGAGCAAAAATGTTGTTGTAGTTATTGCAGCAGGGAATTATGGCGCTCAGGGAGTTTCTGTACCAGGATGTATAAGTTCTGCATTAACAGTCGGAGCAGTTAATTCAAGCAATAGCGTCACAAGTTTTTCTGGAAAAGGAAACATGGTTGATGTGTTTGCTCCAGGAGTTTCATTGTTCAGCACATACAAGAATCAGGAGTACAGAAAATTATCGGGGACAAGCATGGCAACTCCAATAGTATCAGGAGCTGTAGCATTAGTTAAGGCTGCTCATCCGGAATATTCGGCTTCTCAAGTTATTGAAAATATAGCTTCTAGTTCAGAGCCAAAAGTCTTGGATGTAGAAGATGCTGTATCACGCGCAATAATTATAACTACTTATTGGACTGATTGGTTTGATAGAGATAATCCTGGAGGAACAGGAGACTGGGAACATAAACAGAACTTCCCAGACGCGTGTGAAACACCATTAGCAGTTGAATGTAAGACTCTAGATGGTGTTGATTTCCTTGATGCAGGACAAGACGTAATATGTAATGCACAAGAAGGATTAGTATGTTACAATAATTTGAATGACAACAAATGCAAAGATTATAAAGTGAGATTCTTATGCACAGCGGATACAGTTCTGCCAAAAACGCCAAGTGAAGTACCATGCTTAGATGATGATGGACAAGATGAAAAGACAAGATCAACAATACAAGGATTAACTACATGGGGAGCAAGATATCAATCAGAGATTTTGCAGGATCATTGTAGACTTCCAAAATATGTCAATGAATTTTTCTGTAATGATCAAGGATATGTTGATCAGAAAAGCATTTATTGCGAATTTGGCTGTAAGAATGGAGCTTGCTCAACTGAAGTAGTAGTCCCTGTCTCTGAAATTGATGATACTATTGATAAAACAATCAAAGAAAAATCAAGAGAAATTGTTGATGAAGAACCAAAAGCAGGAAAAAAATCTCGTTCAAAATCCCAAGTTAAAGAAATAAAGCGCATAGTATTAGATAAATTCGAGAAAGTTGCAGAATATGTAAATTAATTTTTTTTAATTATATTTCTTTTATTTTAAAAGATTTTTCACCACCCTTTCCCCAACAACAACCTTTATAAATAATATAAAGTTTCTCTGTATTAACAATGACGTTTATCGTCGGGATTGACTCTTTATCAAGTCAATTATGCACGGCCTGAAAAGTGATCTGAGAACAAATGTTCTGAACGGGTTACAGGGAAAGGCTCTATTATGCATTTGAGCTGCGTATGCACACCTCGAATGCAAAATGAAATAATTATACTTAATAGTATAGTTGATAATATTTAGCAAAAGATGGCAAAAACACATAGTCCGAGACATGGAAGTATGCAGTATTGGCCTAGAGTAAGGGCTAAAAGCACAGTGGCAAGAGTCAGATCCTGGTCTATGAATACAAAGGATCATGTTCTAGGATTCATTGGCTATAAGGCAGGAATGACTCATATCATGGGCATTGATACAAGAAAAACATCTCAAAGCAAAGGTGAAGAGATTGTAATCCCGACAACTGTGATTGAATGCCCTCCTATGAAGATTGCAGGATTCAGAGTCTATAAAAAACAGTATCTATATGATCAGCCTTTCAAAGATTTTCTATTCAAGCTTGACAAATCATTATCCAGAAAGATGATTGTCCCAAAAAAAGTGCATTCAGTTGATTACTCGCAATTAAATCCAGATGAATTAACAGATCTAAGGATTCTCGTCTATACACAGCCGAGCATGACAGGCATACAGAAGAAAAAACCTGAATTGATGGAGATAGGGTTGTCCGGATCAATCAATGATAAGATAAATTTTGTCAAGGAAAATCATGATAAGGAACTGTTAGCATCATCATTATTCAAAGAAGGAGAATTTGTTGATATTCATGCAATAACAAAAGGCAAAGGATTTCAAGGCCCTGTAAAGAGGTTTGGTGTTGCATTCAAGCCACACAAGACAGAGAAAGGCGTAAGAAGAGTAGGAACATTAGGAGCATGGAGCGGCCAGGGACATACACTATATAGGGTACCTCATGCAGGGCAGATGGGTTATCATATGAGAACAGAGCATAATAAGCAGATAATAAAGATATCAAACAAGCCAGAGGAAGTAAATCCAAAAGGTGCATTCCCACGATATGGAAATGTTAAATCAAATTTTATTTTAGTAAAAGGGAGTATTTCAGGTGCAAGAAAACGCGCAATTATTTTCACTAAATCATTAAGGTCAAGAGCTGCTGAATCCTTGCCTACAATAACATACATCAGCAAAGAATCAAAACAATAATGGAGATTTATGATGAAAGTGCCTGTTTTCGATAACGAAAAAAAGGAAATTGCAAAAAAAGAATTGCCAAAACAGTTTACTGAGCCTGTAAGAAATGACCTAATATATAGGGCAGTAATGACAGTCCAGTCAAACAACAGGCAGCCTTATGGATCATATGCATTAGCAGGAATGAATGTCTCTGCAAAACTATCAAGAAGAAGAAGAGACTATAAAGGATCATATGGGCACGGGATGGCAAGGACTCCAAGAAAATCATTAAGCCATAGAGGAACAAGATTCAATTGGGTTGGTGCATTAGCTCCAAACACACGAGGAGGAAGAAGATCGCATCCTCCAAAGCCAGAGAGGATATGGAGCAAAAAGCTTAATGCAAAAGAGAGAAAAAAAGCATTATGCTCAGCATTATCAGCAACTGTTGATAAGAAAATAATCGAGTCCAGAGGGCATTTATTGCCAAAGGAATTCCCATTCATACTTTCAAGTAACATCGAATCAATTTCAAAAACAAAAGATGTCATCAAAATGCTTTATGCATTAGGCTTTAAAGAAGAGCTTGACAGGACAGACAGCAAAACAATAAGAGCAGGCAAAGGCAAGAACAGGGCAAGGCCTTATAAGATAAAGAAATCTGTATTGTTTGTTGTCTCAAAGAAATGTCCTTTAAACAGTTCAGCAGCAAACATATCAGGAGTCGACATTGTTACTCCAGATCATCTGAATGCAGAATTGCTTGCTCCAGGAACAAAGCCTGGAAGATTGACATTGTATACAGATGCTGCAGTTGACAAGATTGCAGAGATGTTTAAGTATTGAAGAAAAACGGAGGTTAGCGCGCTCACATAGATGTTATATTGATTGTGTTTCGAGTTATTTGGCATCGACAGATAATATCGAAAGTTCGCTAGGCGCTAACAAATAAAATGCAAATAACAAAAAATCCATTATCAACAGAGAAGTCAATCAGATTGATGGAATCACAGAACATGCTGATATTTG
Organism: Candidatus Woesearchaeota archaeon; assembly: GCA_013330595.1. Lineage (GTDB taxonomy): Archaea > Nanobdellota > Nanobdellia > Woesearchaeales > UBA9642 > UBA9642 > UBA9642 sp12459u. The sequence goes on from DUIB01000002.1 coordinate 4,808, forward strand.
AAGTAGATAAGAGTGCAACAAAAGATGCAATAAAGAAAGATCTGGAAGATTTTTTTAAAGTTAAGATCAGAACAGTCAGGACAAGGATTGGTCCTGATGCAAAGAAAAGAGCTTATGTAAAATTCAGCAGAGACACACCAGCAATAGATGTGGCTACGAAGTTAGGATTAATATAAGGTTATAAAATGAACACATATAACATTCAATCAGAATCGGAGGTACGAAGGAATTAGTTGCGATGAACTCACGCAGTTCGTGATTGTTCATCACTCGCAAAGAAAGTAAAGCTTTCTTGCGCACAAGAAATGCAAAACATTTCTTTGTGTTTTCCGAGGTTTTTCGTAAAAAGCTCATGGGTAAGAATCTAGTTCAACAGGCACGTGGAAAAGGCGGTCCTAGATATATTGCTCCTAGTTTCAGGTATTTAGGACAAGCTAAGCTAAAACATGGTGTTAATAGTGCCCTTATTTTAGACATTAAAAACTCTCAAGGCCATTCAACACCATTGCTTGAAGTTAAATATAATGATAATACAACCGGATTAATGATCGCTCCTGAAGGTGTCTTTGTCGGACAAGAGCTTAAGGTTGGTGAAGGAGCAGAGGCCGGATTAGGGAATTCATTGATGCTAAAAGATATTCCTGAAGGAACATTAATATTCAATATTGAAGGAGTGCCTGGAGATGGCGGAAGATTCTGCAGGACAACAGGAAGCTTTGCAAAACTTATTGCAAGGACAGAGAAAAGCATTCAGGTAATGCTTCCTTCAAAAAAGATCAAGGAATTCAATTTCAACTGCAGGGCAACAATCGGAGTACCGGCAGGAGCTGGAAGAAAAGAGAAGCCATTCCTGAAGGCAGGAAAGATGCATTTCCATATGAAAGCAAGAAACAAGAAGTATCCTGTAATGTCAGGATCTGCACAGAACGCAGTTGATCATCCATTCGGTAATAAGAGGAGTTCAAGAAAATCCAAGGCAAGGCCTGCACCACAGAATGCTCCTCCTGGAAGAAAAGTGGGTTACATAAGACCGAAAAGGACAGGCCAATCAAAATCAAGAACAAAGTTCATAGGACAATAAATTATTAAGGTAAAAATGGCAAAAAAAATATTCACTTATCGCGGAAAAACAATTGATGAACTTAAGAAGTATTCATTGAAAGAGCTTGCAGAGCTTTTGCCTTCAAGGCAGAGAAGAAGCATTGCAAGAGGATTTAATGATGAGAAGCAGAAGATTATGAAAAAATTGCAATCAAGAGACTCTATCGAGACCCATGTCAGGGATATGATTGTGCTGCCTGATTTTGTCGGCAAGACAATTAAAGTCCATAATGGAAAAGAATTCACTCCTGTAATCATTCAGGAGGATATGGTAGGAATGTTTTTTGGAGAGCTTGCAATGACAAGAAAGAAAGTGACACATAACAGTCCTGGTGTTGGTGCAACAAAGAGCTCCTCAAATACAGGTAATAAATAGATTATGCAATAATAAATGATAAAACAAATTATGAAATAAATTATGATAAGCAATGTGATCAACATGCCTCAAGGATACTCATTCCAAAACATGAAACCAGAGATGGTCAAGGCTTTGGCTAGAAATATCAATATCTCGCCAAAACATGCAATTGAGATCTGCAATTATATTAGAGGAAAACCATTGGCAAGAGCAAAGGCCATGCTTAATCAATCAGTTAAATTTGAGAAACCTATTCCATTGAAGAGATTCACAAATGGGCCTGGACACAAGCCGGGAATGGGATCTGGAAGATTCATGAATAAGGCATGTGAAGAGATACTTAAGACTTTGGAATCAGCAGAAGCTAATGCAAAGAATAAGGCATTGAATGTTGCTGATTTGAAGGTTGTGCATATTGCTGCTCATAGAGCCGGAAAACAGCAACATTATGGCAGAAAGAGAAGATCAATATTCAAATCATGCCATGTTGAAGTTGTGCTTCAAGAAGTCAAAGGATTAAATGATAAAGTCAAAAAAGATAAATCATCTAAGCCAGAACAAAAATCTAAATCAGAATCAAAGGTGAAAGAGTGATAGAGAGAAAATTCATTGCAGAAAATCTTAAAGAGTTCCAGATAGAAGAATATTTAAGATCAGTACTTGGAAAAGCAGGATTAGCATACATCAAGATGCAAAGAACTCCTTTAGGAGAAAAAATATTGATATGTTCATCAAGACCGGGAATCATAGTTGGTAAATCAGGATCAAACATTACTAAATTAACAAAGGAATTAAAGGAAAAATTCAAATTAGAGAATCCTCAGATTGAGCTTTTAGAGGCAGATAATCCTATGCTCAATGCAAATATTGTTGCAGAATCTATTGCCAATTCCCTTGAAAGATTTGGCACATCAAGATTCAAAGGCATTGGACATAAGGCAATGACAGACATAATGAGTTCTGGAGCAAGAGGAGTGGAGATTTTGATTTCAGGAAAAGTTCCTTCAGCAAGGGCAAAGACCTGGAGATTTTACATGGGTTATCTGAAGAAATCCGGAGACATTGCTGTTTCTGGAGTCAATATGGCATATTCACAGGCAAAATTAAAGACAGGGATTGTCGGAGTCCAGGTAAGGATAATGCCTTCAACAACAAAGCTTCCTGATGATATTGTTCCTGCAGATGCTGCACTTGAAGATACTGCTACAGGAAAAACAGAACAATTAGAAAAATCTGAAAAAGAATCAACTGAGAAATCAGCTAAATCTGAAAAGCAGAAAAAGAAAAAACAGCCAGAGAAACAAGCCAAGGAAAAACCAAAACCAAAAAAGAGAAAGAGAAAAGCAGACAAAGAAGATATAGAGGTCAATATATCTGAACACAATTCAGATGCTAAGCAGAAAGTCAAGCCAAAGACTGCATATCCTGATTCAGGGTCTGAAACTAATAATGAAACTAATGAAGAGCCTGATAAAACTTCAGAACTAATTAATCAAGACAATAATGATAATGCTCAAGGTGCTTAATGAAATTTAAGGAATTAGCTAAATTGCAGAAAGAAGAGCTTGACAAGAAGCTCACAGAATTGAAGACAGAGCTGATGAAGCTGAATGCTCAAGTCGCTATAGGAACAACGCCAAAAAGCACCAAGATGATCAGAGAATTGAAGAAGAATATTGCTAGATTCGAGACATTAAGAATGCAGCAGTTTAAGGAAAACATTGCTGAGCTTAATGTAGATAAAAAAAAGAAAAAATACAAACACACCTAAAAACATGACTGATATATGCAATGTATGTGGTTTGCCGAAAGAACTTTGCGTCTGTGAGCAAATAGCAAGAGAAAGCCAGACAATAACTGTAAAGATTGTCAAGAAGAAATTCGGAAAACAATACACAGTTATTGAAGGTATCGATACTAATGAAATCGATATCAAAGATGTTGCAAAAAAACTCAAGAACAGGTTAGCTTGTGGCGGAACAGCCAAGGATGGCTATATTGAGTTGCAGGGCAATCATCTTAACAAAGTGCAGCAGGGCTTGATTGATTTAGGATTTGCTCCTGATACGATTCAACTTAGGTAATAAGTTTATTGGCAAGTTATTGGCATACTGCGAATTGAAAAAATCACATCAACACAAAGCAAGAAATATAAAAAAATATGTTTAAAAAATCAACGAGGCAAAATGACTAACTCAATAAGGGATGAATTTATTGGAAAAGAGGCAGAGATTGTTAGGACCAGAAACAAGCAATTGCTTGGATTAAAGGGAAAGATAGTTGATGAAACAAAGAATTCATTCAAGATGCTTGTCAACAAGAGAAATTTTCGGGAGTTTAAGGTAATAATGAAACAAGGCAATACATTCATGATCGGAAAAAAATTGTTTGATGGCAACAAGATAATGAAAAGGCCTGAAGATAGAATAAAACTAAGAGACTAAATAAAAAAGCAGAAAGATCAAAATGAAAAACACAAATTCAGCAAAAAACATCGGCATTGAGGCAAAAAACCCAGAAAAATCAAAGAATCATGATCCTAAAGATCCTTTTTTTGGCTCATTGAAAGTCAGAGGAAGAATATTTACAGGAACTGTTATAAGCGATAAGATGATGAAGACTGCAACAGTAGAATGGCCAAGAAGAAAATATAGCAAGAAATATGAGAGATTCGAAGTCAGAAGGTCAAGAGTAAAAGCTCATAATCCTGAATCAATAAATGCCAAACAAGGCGATATTGTAAGGATTGTAGAGACAAGGCCTTTATCAAAGACAAAACATTTTGTGATAATTGAAATTGTGACAAAAAAATCAGGATGATTCATAAGAAATAAAGATCGACAATAAAATGAAAGCATTAAAAGCAAACATAACAAAAGCATTGCCAGTTGGAACTTATGTAGAGGCATGTGACAATTCAGGAGCTAAACAGCTGAAGATATTTTCAGTCATTGGTCATAAGACAAGAAAAGGCCAAAAGCCGGCAGCAGGCATCTCAGATCTTGTGATGTGTGCTGTTAAGAAAGGCAAGCCTGATATGAGAAAACAGGTTGTTTATGCAATCATTGTCAGACAGAAAAAATCCTATATGAGAAACAATGGCATGAGGATCAAGTTCGAGGATAATGCTGTTGTTGTATTGAAAGATGAGAAAGGCAACCCTAAAGGGACAATATTCAAGGGGCCTATAGCTAAGGAGGTTGCAGACAGATGGCCTGCAATTGCTAAGATAGCAAGTATTATAGTATAATGTATTGTATATCATGAGGAATTAAGATGAAAAAAGATTTTTCAAAATCATGGAAATCAAGCAAAAAGCCTAATAAGCAGAGAAAATTCAGGTTCAATGCCCCTCTTCATATCAAAGGAAAATTCCTTAATGCGCATTTATCAAAAGAATTACGACAAAAATACAAGACAAGATCATTAAGGCTAAGGCTTGGTGATAAAGTAAAAATCATGAGAGGTCAATTCAAGAAACAGGAAGGAAAGATTGAAGAGGTTGATATCAAGAAAAGTGTTGTTTATGTTGCAAAGGTCGAGCATACAAAAAGAGACGGCACCAAGGCAAGATATCCGATACAGCCTTCAAATGTCTTGATTGTTGAATTAAACGCTGATGATAAGAGAAGATTTGCAAAGTCTGAGAAATCTGGTAAACCAAAAGAGTCAAAACAATCAGAGAAGAGCTCAGACAAACCTCAACAGGTGCCTGAAAAGATGGTTGCTGAGAAAAAGTCTCAACAGAAGGAGTCTGTAGAGAAGAAGATTGTGGAGAAGAAATCTGCAGAAAATAAATCTGTAGGGGAAAAAGTCGAATAATAGAGGACAAGATGATTAAGAGACACTTAAAAAGAATCAATGCGCCTAAGACATGGAATATCCAAAGAAAGTCTAATAAATTCATTACAAGGCCAAATCCCGGAGGCATGGATAAGCATCTGACAACAAGTATTTCAAACATCCTAAAATATGACTTGAAACTTGCAGGCAACATTAAAGAGGTAAAGCACCTGATAAAAAAAGGAGAAATATTTGTGAATCATAAAAAAATAAATGATTACAGATATCCTGTATGTTTTATAGACATTGTCTCGATACCTGCAACAAAAGACAATTTCAGGCTGATCATTGATACTGATGGAATGCTTAAGATAATTCCTATAAGCAAAGAAGAGTCTCAATTAAAGATAATAAAAATTATTGGAAAAAGCCTTGTCAAAGGCAAAACACAATTGAATCTTATGGATGGAAGAAACATATTGTTTGAGAAGCATCATTACAAAGTCAATGATTCATTGCTTGTCACAATCCCTGATCATGTTGTTAAAGAGCATTTAAGTTTTGAGAAAGGGATGCTTGTATTGTTGTATAGGGGAAAACATATTGGAAAGATAGGCAGTGTTGAGGATGTAAAGAAGAATTCAGTCACATTAAAGACAGGCTCAGAAGTCTATGAGACTAGTAAGGAATACATATTGATAGTCGGGAAAGACAAGCCATTGATTAAATTAACAAGATAATGAATTAATTAGTAAGCGACTTAAATGCTTGGTAATTTAGCATCTTCGAATCATGCAATTTTATTGCATGTTCGAGCGAGCACTCAGAATAACTTCTGAGTCTCGAGATGCTAAATTATTACCAAAAACTTTTGTCGCTTACTAAATTATGTTTTAATTAGGATACAAAATGACTCAAAAAAATAATCCAATGCGTGAAATCAAAGTGAATAAACTGACTTTGAATATAGGCACTGGAAAGGATCAAGTGATGCTTGAAAAAGCAGAGAAACTGCTTAAGCAGATCACAGGAATTCCTCCTGTCAGGACTATAACCCAGAAAAGGATTGCTGCCTGGGGATTAAGGCCAGGATTGCCTATTGGATGCAAGCTCACTTTAAGAAATCAAAAAGCATTGGAGATGATACCAAGATTATTGGCTGCAAGTGACAATAAGCTTGAGGACAGTAATTTTGATGATAATGGAAATGTCTCTTTTGGCATAAAGGAATATATTGATATCAAGGATGCAAAATATGATCCTGCAATAGGCATTATTGGATTGCAGGCATGCATTACATTGGAAAGGCCTGGATTCAGGATAAAGAAAAGAAAGATCATGAAAAAAAATGTTCCGATGAGGCACAGGATTTCAAGAGCAGAATCAATAGATTTCATGAAAAAGAATTTCAATGTCAAACTTATATCAGAGGAGGAAATATGACTACAACAGATCATACAAAGGTATTGAAACAGCTTCAGGATAAGCCAGGAAAGCTTATCAAGCATTCGAAATATTCAGTTCCAAAGAAAAGGATAGGAGGAGTCTTGAATAGGAAGTGCGCGAGATGCGGAAGGACAGGAGGCCATATAAGCAAGTATGGATTGCATCTATGCAGGCAATGCTTCAGGGATATTGCCACTAAGATAGGATTCAAGAAATTCAATTGATTAAACTCAGAAAATAAATCGATATTCAATAAGGTGTAAAATGTTAAATGACCCATTATCAAATGTTTTGTCTTATATAAATAATCATGAGAAGCTCGGCAGAAAAGAGATAACAGTAGGCAATAATTCAAAGATTATCAGAAAGATCCTTGATGTGCTTAATGAAAATAATTATGTGGGAAGTTATGAAGAGATTGATGATGGTAAAGGAAGGCTGTTGCATATAAATCTTCTCGGCAACATCAATAAGGTCGGTGTAATAAAGCCAAGATTCAATGTAAAGAAAGATGATTTTGAGAAGTTTGAGAAGAGATATCTCCCTGCAAAAGATTTCGGCGTACTAATTGTTTCAACTTCAAAAGGCATGATGATCCATAATAAAGCAAAAGAGCTTAAATTAGGGGGAAGACTTATTGCTTACTGCTATTAATGCATAATGCAAAGCATAATGATTACAATTCAAAATGAAACTAGACAAAATAGAATACAAAGTTGAAATCCCTGAGAAAGTAACTGTTGATGTTAAAGACGGCTTATTTACAGTCAAAGGAGCAAAAGGGGAAGTAAAAAGAAAATTCATATTCCCAAAAATCAGGATAGAGAAAAAGGATAATGCTATATATTTTTTAGCATTGAAGCCTACTAAAAGAGAGAAAGCAGCAATATATACAACAGAGGCTCATCTGAAAAATATGTTTAAAGGAGTGCTTGAAGGTTCAATCTATAAGTTAAAGATATGCTCAGGACATTTTCCTATGAAAGTGTCATTAAAAGGAAATGTGATTGAGGTAAAGAATTTTATGGGAGAGACAGTTCCAAGAACATTGAAGATCAAGCCATGCGTGGATGTTAAAATCCAAGAGCCTGAAATCACTGTTACAAGCCCTGATAAAGAGCTTTCAGGACAGACAGCAGCTGCAATAGAGCAGATCTGCAGAAGGGCAAACTTTGATAGGAGGATCTTCCAGGATGGAATTTACATTACATTAAAAGACGGCATTGAGGTTAAATAACAAAAATCGCACTAATAAAATAATTATGAATTCATGATTATTGTTTGAGTTGATGGTTAAAATGAATAAATTACTTGAAGTAAGGAAAAAGATCAAAGGCAAGAAGCCAGAATTCATCCAGCAGGATTATCATAAGAAGAGAAGGCTCTCTAAGAAATGGAAGCGGCCTACTGGATTGCAAAGTAAGATGAGGCATCAGTTTAAAGGCTACAATAGGAGAGTCAAGCAAGGTTGGAGAAGTCCTGTTGAGATCAGAGGATATCACGGAAAAGGCCTTAAGGTATTGCTTGTCAGGACATTGAAGGATATTGAATCAGCTGACAAGGATTTAGGATTAATAATCCAAAGCAGTGTCGGATTGAGGAAAAAATTGATCTTATTAGAGGCCGCTGAGAAAAAAGGATTAACAGTATTAAATTTAAGGATTGATAATGTTAAGAAGAAACATGAGTTATTGAAGCAATCAAAACAAGAATCTAAGAAGGACAGAGACGCAAAGAAAAAGAAGACTATTGAGGATTCATCAAAGAAAGCTGAAAAGAAAAAACTAGGGCTTGAAGACAAGACTGAAGAAGAGAAAAAGGCAGAAGAGAAAAAAGCAAAAGATGAGGTATTGATACATAAAGAATAACTTTGTGTGTTATGTGGTTAAAATGATACTAAAAGTACAGAAAAGGCTTGCAGCACAGATACTTAATTGCAGTCCAAAGAGGATTGCGTTTGATCCTGATAGATTAGAGGACATTAAGCAGGCTATCACTAATAGGGACCTGAAATTGCTTATTGGAGAAAAAGCTATCATTAAGAAACCAATGAATGCCACATCAAAGTTTAGGGCAAGAAAAATAAGAGTTCAGAAAAGCAAAGGCAGGAGAAAAGGCCCCGGATCACATAAAGGAAGCCATAATGCGAGAGTAAACATTAAGGATCAATGGATGACTAGGTTAAGAGTCCAGAGGGCATTCTTAAGAGAGTTAGTCGATAAAGGGGTTATTTTGAGAAAAGCATACAGGGAATTGTATCTGAAAAGCAAAGGCGGTTATTTCAGAAGCAAAAGACACATTAAATTATTCCTTGAAGAGCATGATGAGATGATTGCAAAGAAACAGGCATTGAAATCAGTTATTAAACCTGAATCAGAATCAAAGAGTGTTAAAAAAAGAATATTAAAAGAAAAAGTTGCTGAAAATGAAGAAGAGAATTAAATTTGTTCAATATAGAAGAAAACGTGAAGGCAGAACTAATTACCGGAAGAGATTAAAGATGCTTATCAGTGGCACTTCAAGAATAGTAATTAGAAAAAGCAATAAGCATATTACTATTCAAGTAGTGGATTATGAAGCAAACGGAGATAAAGTTATTGTTACAGCAAAATCTTCTGAATTAAAGAAGTATGGATGGAATCATGCTTGCGGAAATATCCCTGCTGCTTACTTGACAGGAATGCTTGCAGGCCATAAGGCTGTAAAGAAGAAAGCCAAGAAGGCAATTGTTGATCTCGGATTGCAGATTCCTGCTAAAGGATCAAAGATATATGCTGCTGTCAAAGGCGCTATTGATGCAGGCCTTGAGATTAATTGCTCTGAAGAGGCATTGCCTAAAGAGGACAGGATTAAAGGAAAACATATTGATGCTTACAAACAATCTGGTGTTGAAAAGGATTTTGAGACTGTAAAGAATAATATTGGAAAATAATTATCAAGATTGATAAATTAAAAAATAAAAATTAAATTTAAGAAAATTACGAGGCTACAAATGAAACCTGTAGAGGAAAATGTTGTTATTGAACCAGTAGAGGAAGAGGTAGTTGAAACTATAGCATTAAGTGCAGATATTGAGAAGTGGCATCCAAAAACTGATTTAGGAAGAAAAGTAAAGAATAGGGAAATAACAGACATCAATGCTGTTTTAGATTCAGGCAAACCCATATTAGAGCCTGAAATAACTGATATGCTGCTTTCAAATTTAGAGTCAGATCTTTTGATGATCGGTCAGTCAAAAGGTAAGTTTGGCGGTGGATCAAGAAGGGTCTTTAGGCAGACCCAGAAGAAGACAAAAGAGGGCAATAAGCCTAAATTTTCTACATATTCAGTTATTGGCAATAAGGATGGTTTTGTTGGCTTAGGTTTTGGAAAAGCTAAAGAGACTGTTCCAGCAAGAGAAAAAGCATTGAGAAAGGCAAAGCTTAATATCATGAAGATCTCAAGAGGCTGCGGATCATGGCAATGCGGTTGTAAGACATCTCATTCAATACCATTTGCTGTTATGGGAAAATGCAGTTCAGTAACTGTTGAATTAAAGCCAGCACCAAAAGGAACTGGATTAAAAGCAGAGCGTGAAGTTGCAAAAGTATTGAGGCTTGCAGGAATCCAGGATATCTGGAGCAAAACCAGAGGACAGACAAGAAATAAATTAAATGTGATTGAGGCCTTGAGAAAGGCATTGGTGAAATTAAATTCAACTAAGATACAAGAAAAGCATATTGAAGCACTTGCTATCAGGTCAGGATCAAGAGGAAAGGATTAAGAGGGCAATATGGAAAGATTAGCAATCATAAGGATCAGAGGAACTGATGATGTGAATTATAAGATGGTAGATACAATGAAGATGCTTAAATTGTTGAAGAAACATGTCTGTGTTGTCTATGATAAGAATCCTGTAATACTTGGTATGGCAAAGAAATGCAAGGATTACGTTACATATGGAGAGATTGACGATGAAACATATAAGATGCTTGTTGATAAGAGGGGCATTAAGAAAGATAATAAATTAATGAACTATTTCCATTTACAACCACCTAAAGGCGGTTTTGAGAAAAGAGGATTAAAGGCAGCATATGCAATGAAAGGAGCTCTAGGATATAGAGGAGCAAAGGTCAATGATTTGATCAAGAAGATGTTATAATTATTAGCATCTGTTCGCTCTAATCAATGTTCAATCAAAGGTTGGCATCCCCGTAAGGGACATGTCCCCCTACCAACAGAATGTTGGAGAGATATTCGCTCGCCTTATGATGCTAATAATTGAGGTAAAAAAATGCTTAACAGAAGAAAAAAAACAGTGAAATTCAGAGGACATCACACTCATGGATATGGAAGCAAGAAGAAACATAGAGGTTCAGGACATCAAGGCGGTGTTGGAATGGCAGGGACTGGAAAAAGAGCAGACCAGAAAAAGCCATCAGTATGGAAGGATACTAAATATTTTGGAAGACACGGATTCCAGCCACAAACAAGTTCAAAAGGCATAAACATATTCTATATAGAAGATCATTTCGATACATTGTTTGAAGAAGGAAAGATCAAGAAGCAATCAGATCTTTTTATTATAGATCTAAAAGACTTCAGAGCAGACAAGCTACTTGGATCAGGCAATCCGACAAGAAAATACAAGATCAAATGCACAACAGCATCATCAAGCGCACTAGAAAAGATCAAGAATGCCGGTGGAAGCGTTGAAGTGAAACCGGTTGTTGAAAAGATAGCTAAGAAATAATTTTACAATTCTTGTACCTGTTTTAGAGAATGATTTATAGTTGTGTTTAAATCAAATTTATACTTCTATTTACTACTAATTACTTCTAATTTACTTCTAAAATGGTCGATAAAACTTAAAATAGAAATACTTTTAAATGCTTCTAATTACTACTAATTAAATATGGATGAGCACCAAATAAGAGAAATAATTAGTCATAAAGAAAATCAAGAAGTTGAATTTAAGCAATCCTTTCATAGTGCTCAAAAATTTTAAATGGGTTTATTTGTAAAAATGTTATTTAGTTTTTTCCTTATTCTCTGTGATTATTTGAAGCATTTCCTGGACAAGGTGCACGACTTGAGTTGATGGGTTGCTTTGAGTGCTGAGCAATTCTAGTCCCGCGGTAAGAAATTTTTGATTTAGCTTATTTGCTTGTCTGATTGCGGCATCTCTTTTTGAAAGAAGCTCATCAAAATAATCTTTTACCTTATCGTAATATCTTATATGGGTTTCAAGTTTTGATTGTAGGTCTTCAGTTGTAATTCGTTGATCATAATAGCAGAAATGAAGAAGATACCATAATTCAAAACAAGGATTTGATAAACATAATTTCACTTTGTTATTAGTTAATTTTTTTGCTTTTTCAATATTTTCATTTGTGTTTTGGTCTGCATCAAATACACACCAGACTTGGTCACCATTATCAAAGTCAATATCATACTTATTTATTTGGCTTAATGCAAAAGAAACAAGATTTTCAGGATCAGTAACAGAAGAGTTCGGAGTGAATATGAGGAGTCCGTTGTTTCTTTCACGATATCTGTTAAAGTATATTCTCTCTGTTTTTTGGCCTTCACAAACTATTAAGAATGTTGTTTCTTCTTTCCTTATGTTTGTTTTTCTTTTGCTGTATCCTTTGGCCATTAGAAGATCCTGTTTTCTTTTATGAATGGCAGAGCACCATATTTTCCGGCAAGATATCCCTTCTCGATATCTTTGTCTTTTCTTGGACTATACTCTGTCAATGAATACAAATCACTGCTTCCTTTCTCAGGATTCTTCTCAGTAAACCAAATCTGGTCTCTTCGAAAAATATCTTGATCTAACAAGTTAGTGTTGTGAGTTGTAAATATCAACTGTGCATTGCTTTTATTTTGTGTTGGATCATGAAATAGTTTTATTAAAAATATATTCAATAAGTGATGAAGTTTTGTGTCTATTTCGTCAACAACTAATATTCTTCCATTCTTTAAAGCATCTATCCAAGGTCCAATTAAAGAGAATATTCTTTTAGTTCCTTCTGATTCTTCATCTTGAAAATCAAAAACAACTCCTTTGTGCAATGTTTGGATTTGATATGCTTCAATTTCAGGCTTATCTCCTAATATTAATTTAATTACTTCTGGCGGTAAATTTTTCAAGTCTTCAGGAGAAACTTTCTTTGAAATTGTAGAAACATCATCTATTCCAACATCGGCTTCAAGAAGAGCTTTTAGTACATAACTCTTTAACTCTGCATCTTTTTTCATTAGTTCTATTGTAAAGTTTGCTAATGCAGGATGATCTGTTGTTCCAACAACTTGTAGATTATCTTTAAACCAATCAAATGCTTCTGCAGTTTTCTTGTAATTTTCTTGAGTAGATTTCGAAAGATACAATACATTAGGCAATGTTCTTTCTGAGATTACTTTTTGTTCTTTTTCATCTATTGTAAATTTGAATCCTTTAGAATCACTTCTAGAAAAGATTACTGCTTTTTTATTGTTAGGATAATAGTACAAAGATTCTTCTATTACTTTTTCATTATCAAAAGATACTTCGTAATGATATTTTACTTCATTTTTCATGAAGACAATCGACATCTTTGTAGGTTTAGTTAAGTATTTCTTGTCTAATTTGAATGGAGTAAACCTTATTTCTTGGCCTTTTTGATGGTTATGAGAATTCATAACTAATGCTTTTAAGAAGCCTAAAGCTAAGATTACGTTAGTTTTTCCTGAAGCATTTGCACCATAAATTACGGCGCTTTTAAGCAAGGTGTCTTCTTTTAATACGTCTTTTATGAGATTTCCATCTAAAGAAATGTCCTTTGTAGCGATCATGCTAAAGGTTACTTTCTCTTTGATAGAACGGAAGTTCTCGATGCTGAATTCGATTAACATTTTGCAAAACCTCCATTTTGGCTTATTTTATATTAATCTTTGTGATATTATCACAAATTTTAAAGATTAAAAGTCGTAATTCTATATAAATGTTTCGTTTATGTGGATTTGACAAATTCAATAAGTTACAACATATGTTTACTTATTAAATAAGCGAAAAGTTTATATAATTGATTAAATTACTACAATCATTATGACACAACCTAAACTTCCAACATGGCTAGAAAACAAATACTTGGCTCTCTGGGACAAGCTAAAAGACACCACGTTTAGAATGGAGGATGCACAACAAATCCTCCAGAAAAGCGACGTAGACAAAGTGCAAGGCGTAGCAGTGGTTTTATCTGAACTAAGAAAAGCAGGTTGGGTTGTAGTCGAAACAGATAGCCGTGATGCACGAAAAAGTATATATCACTTAAAAAGTAAAGATGATATTGTAAAAAGTATATTTAATGTTGAAACATTATCAAGATCAGATATTGAAGGAATACTCAAAAAAGCAGCAGATCTTATCAGAACAAGAGTCGATTACAAATTTATTCTCGTATTATTATTTTATAAAAGAATCAGTGATAAATGGGAACTTGAATTTCAACATGCATGTGATCAAGCAATAAAAGATGGATTTACTGAAAAGGAAGCAAAACAAGAAGCAAAGAATTCAACATATCACGATTTCATAATTCCAGAAGATTACCTTTGGGAAAATATACGAAAAGAAGTAACAAAACTCCCAGAGAAATTCTCAGAAGCACTCAAAGTTCTTGCAGAAAAAAATCAAGAACTCAAAGATGTTCTTGACAATATAGACTTTATTCAATTCACAACCAATAGAGAGAACGCAGAAATATTAAGGCAACTTGTAGAGTTGTTTAGTGAGAGAAAATTCCATCATGTTTCTGCAGATATACTAGGAGACGCTTACGAATGGGTCCTTAGATATTTTGCTCCAGATAAAGCAAAAGAAGGAGAAGTGTACACGCCTAGAGAAGTCATAAAATTACTTGTTGAAGTTTTAGACCCACAGCCAGGACAAAGCGTTTATGATCCAGCATCAGCATCAAACGGAATGCTTATTATTTCCTATAAACACGTCGAGGAAAAGAAAGGAAAGAAAGAAGCAGATAAATTATTCTTATTCGGCCAGGAAGCCAATCATAAAACACTTGCTTTCGGAAGAATGAACCTATATATACATGACATTAAGAATGCCAAGCTAGCATTCGGAGACACACTTCTTTATCCAAAATTCAAAGAAGCTGACGGAGTAAAAGAATTTGACGTTGTAATTGCAAACCCGCCTTGGAATCAAGACGGATATGATGAATTTGTTCTGAAAAAAGGAGATTTCTGGAAGAAAAGATTCCCATATGGTTTTGTTCCAAAACAATCAGCAGACTGGGCATGGATACAACACATGCTTTCATCCTCAAAAGGAAAAGTAGGAATCGTTATAGATAACGGTTGCTTATTTAGAGGAGGAAAAGAAAAAATAATAAGACAATTAACACTAGAAGGAGATGCTCACCAACAAGGAGATCTTATAGAAGCAGTAATCTTACTACCTGAAAAACTATTCTATAATACGGGAGCTCCAGGAGCGATACTTATTTTCAACAAGAATAAGAAGAGAAAAAAAGAAGTCTTATTCATTAATGCTTCTTCAGAATACGAACAGCATCCTGATGTCCGTAAATTAAATTGGCTTGCAGAACCGCAAATCAAAAAGATTGCAGACACATACAAAACATGGAAAGAAGAGCCAGGATTCTCAAGAGCAGTACCACTTGACGAGATAAGAAAGAACGACTATAACTTAAACGTTTCTCTATATGTTTATCCTGAAGAAGAAAATGAAACAATAGATGTCATGAAAGAATGGACAGAACTCAAAGCAATTGAAAAAGAAGAAGCAGAAGTCGATAAAAAGATTGAAGGATACTTAAAGGAGATAAAATAAGATGGTAGAAGATCAAAATTCAAGTAATGAAGTGGTTCATTCAGATAATGATACAAAAACTATGTATCATTATGTTGATCAAACTAAAAGACTTGATTTACTATCCAAAGAAGTATATAAAAAAGAAGACAAAACAACTTATTATCCATTCTATATAAATAAAGAAAATGAAATAAAACAAAAATATAGAAAAATTCAATCAATAACCTATGAGGGTTTTAAAAATAGTTTACCGGGTGGATTTATAAAATCGTATACTAGGGGATATGGGTTTACTAAACAGCTAAAGCCATTAATAAATTTTGTAGAATCAAATCTTGAAGTTCAAAACATTATGGTTTCTAAAAAAAGAAAAACTGAAATCAATGCCACTGCATTTATAGTTAATTTTAAAGATTTAGAAAAGATAAGGAAATATATCAGTGCAGAGTTGAGAAAATGCTCTGAAAATAACAAAGTAAATGTAAATAACTTTTTTGCTTTATTGTTACCTTCAACATTCGAGCAAATAAGGAAAACTTATCAAAGAGGTTTAATATGTAACATTTTACAAGAGTACGATAACTTATCAAATAATCTTTCTGCAGATGATAAAGAAGCATTACTTAATCTGTTTGAAAAATTATCATTAAATAAAAAAGAATTATTTGAAAAAAGAACACTTATAAAAACAAAAGAGACAATTGATCAGATTTATATCGAAGATGTTTTAAGGGAGTTTGAAAGACTACTTGGTTTGAAAAGAGTAAAAGAAGAAGTATGGCAAGACTTTTTTAAAAGTAATTCTTGGATATTTTCGCAACTATTTGCATACCCTACTGTTTTGCTTAAAGACAAAGCATATGTTGGTGGTAAAACTATTGATAATAAAGAAGGGAAAATCGTTGATTTTCTTTACAAAAATAAACTTACTAAGAATTCTGCACTAATTGAGATAAAGACTCATAAATCGCGAATCATGAGTAAAAAGCCTTATAGGGGATCTGACGTTTTTCATTTGGATAAAGAACTTAGTGGTGCTATTAATCAGATATTGGATCAAAAAGATACATACGGAAAACAATTTAATTCTGTTCATCAAGGAGGAGATTACGAAACATTCAATCCGAAATGTGTTATCATCATTGGTTTGATCTCTGACTTTGATAAAAAACAATTAAAATCATTTGAACTTTTTAGAAATAGTTCTAAAGATATTGAGATAATTGCTTTTGATGAACTTTATGAAAGAATAAAATCGATTGTAAGTATATTCAAAAAGGATAAAGATGAAACAGAAACTAAAACAAACTGAAATAGGAATGATTCCAGAGGATTGGGATGTTGTAAACATAAGGGAGGTTTCTGATACTTACGCAGGAGGAACTCCCTCTCGAGCTCATAAAGAGTATTACAATGGCAATATTAGATGGGTGAAGTCTGGAGAAATAAACTTAGGAGAAATATTTGAAACAGGGGAAAAGATAACAGAAACTGCTCTGAAAAATAGTAGTGTTAAGGAAATCCCAGAAAATACTGTTTTAGTCGCAATGTATGGTGCTACAGCTGGAAAAGTTGGTATTTTGAAAGTAAAAGGAACTGCTAACCAAGCAGTTTTAGCAGTACCTAATAATAAGAATAAATTCCATTATCAATTCATGTATTATCTTTTATCTTCTAAAACAAATAAATTAATCAATTCTACACAAGGAACAGGACAACCAAACCTTAGTAAATTTTTAGTAGATAATTTAGAACTTCAGTTTCCACAACTAAGTGAGCAAAAAGCGATCTCAGAAGTGCTTTATACTATTGACAAACGTCTTGACATCGTAGAGAGAGAGAGACGAAGTATCGAGCGACTCAAGGTGGGCTTCATGAAGGAGCTGTTCGATGGAAAGTGGAAGAAAGTAAAACTCGGAGAAATTATATCTTTAGAATATGGAAAAGGGTTATCTGAGAAAGAAAGAAAAGGTGGGAAATTTGCAGTATATGGTTCAAATGGGATTATCGGATATCATACTTCTTCATTAGTTAAAGGGCCAGGCATTATTGTTGGAAGAAAAGGTTCTATTGGCGAAGTTTGCATGTCTGAAATTGATTTTTGGCCAATAGATACTTCGTATTTTGTAGTTCTTAAACAAGATCTAAATCTTAAATGGGTTTATTATTTGCTTACTACTTTGAATTTATCAAAATTAAATACCGCTACAGGAATACCTGGATTGAATAGGGACTTAGCTTATGGTCAAGAAGTTAGATTGCCTTCATTAAAAGAACAAAATCGAATTGCAGAAATATTAATTACATTGGACAAAAAGATTACCATACAATCAAATAAAAAGTTTAAATTAGAACGTGTGAAAAAGAGTTTGATGGATGATTTACTCACTGGAAAGAAGAGAGTTAAGGTGAATGATTAAAATGCCTGTTCCTTTGAAATTGACAATTGAACTCGTACCTTCTACAGTTTGGTATGCTAGTATTTATCAGTATTATAAGAAGACAAATAATCCTCAGAAATGGGTTGAAATAAAAAAGGAATTATTTGCTAAGGAAGGAAACAAATGTTGGATTTGTGAAAAAGAATCAAAGCCTTTAGATGCTCATGAATTTTGGAAGTATGATGATGTTAAGCATATTCAAAGATTGGATGCAATTCATCATCTATGTAGATTATGCCATAAGATTAAACATATAGGTTTATGGTTACATACTGAAGATGGAGAAAGAATGCTTATAAAAGAAGGATTAACTAAAGAAGATGTAATCAAACATTTTTGTAATGTGAACAAATGTTCAATAGCAGATTTTCAGAAATTTGAAGATGATGCATTAAAAGTATGGGCTGAAAGAAGCAAGGATGATTGGAAGCAGGATTTTGGAGCATATGAACCAAAACTAACTAAATCACTAAATAATTCTACACTTAAGCAATTTACGAGGGATAATTAAGATGCCAAGGTTTAATGAGAAGTCTGTTGTTGAGGATTATATTGTTGATGAGCTTGTCAAGAGAGGCTGGAGTTATGTTCCTGGCAATGCTTTGGAGAGGGATAGTTTTGATGAGCCTATTCTTACAAGGATTTTAATCAAGCAATTGAAAGAGATTAATGCAGTGGACTTGAGTGATGAGGATATTAAGACTGTTATTAATGAATTGAGGTTTAAGCCTAGCACTCAAGAGGGTATTAAACAGATTCTAACGTACTTTAAAGAAGGTATTTCTATTAAGTTAGAGAAAGATAGGACTCTAAAAAAGATTAAGTTATTCGATTATGTTGACGTTAAAAATAATGATTTAATCGTCACTAGACAAGCTGTTTATACTAGGGGAGATAAGCAGATTAGAACAGATATAATTCTTTACATAAATGGTATTCCTTTGGTTGATGTTGAGTGTAAGAATCCTGCGAGTTTTTCTGAGAATTGGTATGATGCATTTAAGCAGATTAAGTCTTATGAGCAGGATATTCCTGAGCTTTACAAGTATATTCAGATTGGTGTTGCAGCTGAGCAGACTGCTAAGTATTTTCCTATTGTGCCATGGAATGATAATGTAAGAATTGATGAGTGGAAATCTGGTGAGTTTGATCCTGTTGATTCAATTGTTCAGATGCTCATCCCAGAAACATTACTCGATATAATCAATAATTTTGTTTATGCAAGAACTCAATTTGGTGAGGCTACAAAGGTTTTGCCAAGATATATGCAGTATCGTGCTGTCAATAAAGTTGTCCAGAGAGTTCTTAATAATATTCGAGGAATTGAAGAAAAGAATAAAGGCCTTATCTGGCATTGGCAAGGCTCTGGAAAGACTTTAGAAATGATTTTTGCTGCAAATAAATTGTATCGTTCTGAAACTATGGAGAATCCCACTTTGTTTTTAATTGTTGACAGGCAGGATTTAGAAGAGCAATTGTATGATGAGTTTACTGCTTTAGAACTTACTATTCCTGAACTTATCGGCTCTGTTACTGAGATGAGAAAAGTATTGCAACATGATGATGGCAGAGGCAAGAGAGGAATATTTATTACTTTAATTCATAAGTTTAGGCCTGAGGAATTATCAGTATTACAAAAGGAACTTGAAAAATTATCAAGCAAAAAAGAAACAATACTTACACGAAAGAATGTTGTTGCATTTGTTGACGAAGGACATAGAACACAATACGGAACACTAGCTGCACAAATGAGAGCAATACTACGAAACACTTCTTTCTTCGCATTTACAGGAACACCAGTCTCCAAACCTAAACATGGAGTGGACACTTATGATGTTTTCAGCTATCCTCCTGAAGAAAAATATCTTGACAAATATTTCATAACAGATTCTATCAATGACGGATTCACTGTTAAGATTGCTTATCAGCCAAGATTAGAAAAAGAAGTTCACCTAAATAAAGAAATGCTTGACACATTCTTAGATGTTGAGTTTGAAGAAATACCTGAAGACACAAGAGATGTAGTTAAAGAAGATGTTAAGAAAAAGATTAGCTTGATGAAAGCATATCTTGAAAATCCTCAAAGGATTGCAAAAGTAGCAAAAGATATTGCTGAACATTTCAAAGAAAGTGTTGACGGAAAATTCAAAGCAATGGTCGTCGCTGTTAATAGAGAATCCTGCGAATTATACAAAAGAGAATTAGACAAACATCTTCCAAAAGAATATTCAGAAGTAGTCATTAGCTTTGGCGCTAGAAACGAGCCAGAAAGATTACAATTATACGTTAAAGAAAAAACAGCACAGTACGGAAAAGAGTTTGAAGATATAAGAAAAGATGTCATTGAAAACTTTAAAGAAGAGCAACTGCCAAAAATAATGATTGTTACAGACATGCTCCTAACAGGATTCGATGCCCCAATACTACAGACGATGTATTTGGACAAGCCACTAAAAGAACATAGACTATTACAAGCTGTTGCAAGAACAAACAGACCATACAAAGACGTAAAAGAAGCAGGATTAATCTTAGATTATATAGGAATTCTTAAGGAATTTAAGAGAGCATTTGAGATCTACAGCAAAGAAGAAATCAACGGAGCACTTTATAGCATTGAAGAGATAAGAAAAGAATTCGTGCAATTAGTAAACAAACTTTTAGACATTTTCAAAGAAGTACCTAAAAACCAATATGATAGGCAAACAATGCTAAAAGCAATAAGAATACTTACTTCAAATGATCAAAACAGCAAGACATTCTTAGATGATTACAAACATATGACTAAGATCTTTGAGCTCTTAGGGCCTGATACAATAAAAGCAGAACTATTCTCAGAATACCAATGGATAAGTGCCATATACACTTATTACACTAGACTTGTCCTAAGAAGCCAAGCCAAAGATAATAGATACTTTGAGCAATACTTCAAAAAGACAATAAAATATATTCACAAAACAACAGAACTTGAAGAGATACAAAAATCCTTGCCGATAATAGAATTTGACGAGAACTATTTCAGAAAACTAGAGCAACATGTGAAAAATAAAGAAGAGAAAGCTGCAAACATAGTATTCACATTAAACAGATTTGTTTTAGTTGATAAATTCAAAAACCCAGTCTCAGAAAGCTTAAGTGAAAAAGTCCAAAGACTTTTAGAACTATGGAAAGAAAAAACAAAAGATTATGAAAAAGTCTATCAAGAAGGAGTAAAAACATTAAAAGAATTTATGGACTTATCAAAAAGACAAAAAGAACTCAACCTATCAAAAACAGAATACTCAATACTCCTTGTTTTAGAGGATAAATACGGAGAAGATGAGCAACTTCTAAAAGATATAAGCGAACTTTCAGAATCACTTAAAGAATTAATCTATCCAGGATGGGCATCACAACCAACTGCACAAAAAGAAGTAGAAAAAACCATTAGGCTGTTTATGAGAAGATACATTAAGCGGTACAATCAAAGCTTAGATGATATCAATTTATTATGTGAAAAGCTCATCGATAGAGTGAAAGCCTATGCAAAAGAAAACTAAAATCTACGATATGGATATAGACTACACTGTAGATCGCAGACCAGTCAAGTATCCACGAGTAGAATTCAGAACAGGACACTTACACTTAATTCTCCCAAAAAACTATAAAAACGAAAGCAAAATAATAGATACACATAAAGACTGGATATACAAAAAACACAAAGAAATACTTCACTCATTAAACAAAAGCAAAGATAAACAACTAGTCAAGAGAACTCCAGAAGAATTCAAAACATTAGTAAATAAAATATTAAAAAAGAATTTAACAGAACTCAATCTAAAAGTAAACAAGATATACTTTAAACAAATGACTTCAAAATGGGCAAGCTGTAGTTCAAGCAAAAACCTAATGGTAAACAGTCTACTGCAGCACTTACCAAAATTCTTAATAGAATATGTGATCCATCATGAAACACTTCATTTAATAGAGAGAAAACATAATGAACACTACTGGAAATTAGTGAGCAAAAAATACAAAGATCACCAAAGAAAAGAAAAAGAACTATTCCTATATTGGTTTTTAGTACAAGATAAAATTTCAAATACATTCCTTCTGCAAAAGAAGCCAAGGAATTGTCTGCAGACACCGGTTATGCGGAAATATAGTGTGTTTTAGCAGATATGCGAAGAGGAAAAGTAAATGGGTTGGATTAGTATTCCTGTATTAAGCAAAAAATGTGAACTGTTTATTGAGAAGAATCCTCAATTAAAAATATCTAAATTTGCTTGTAAAAAAGGAAACTTTATATTTTATAGAGAATACGTTAACATTCAAAAAGTAAAATGTGAGACTGCAGATATAAGGATTTGCCTTGTGAAAAATGATAAAGGAATTGAAAGCTGGAGTGTTGATTATATGAGACATACTGGTAAATGGCAGAATATTCTCATATTCAGAGATTTTGATGAATGCTTAAATGAAATTAAGAGCGGAAAATGGTAGTGTTAAATCCGCTCAAATAAATGAGGTAAACACAATGAACACATTATCAAAAGAAGATGCATTATTGTTTCATAAATTGATGAATTCCTTATTATTTTTTGTAAACAAAAAAACAGGTATTATAAAAAATGCGACAACATTAAAAGATCTTTTCAATAGGGATATTGCTGAAACACAACCCATACGAAAAAAGATATTTTCAGATAAATACAACTTTATGGACACTTACATACGAGAAAATCCTGATACTCTGAATCAAGAAGAGCTTAAAATAATTGCCTCTTGGAAAAAATACGAAACAGACAAATTCATTGTAATAAAGCACGTGAAAGAATACAGCTTGTTCTTCAATCCAGACAATCAAAAAGTTTACGGCGTCAAAGGGATAACTGATTCTTTCGAAGAAAAATTCCGAGGTTATGCTCCGGTTATGGTGGATATAACATTAATACCTTTCAAAGAGCATCTAATCTATGACGGGTTGTTTGCACCATACAATATTTCATTTGGAGGAGGAATCCGTTCTTCTTTAAAACAAGAATCTGAGGCGGCAATTCAAAGGTTTGGAATAATAACTGATTTATCTATTATCTCTAAAGAAAAAGAGCAGAATGATGAAGAGATGCTCGGATTTTACATGAAATCATTCGATAACAAGATGAGATATGAAGAAGAAATCCGTAAATTAAAGAATAAATCGAAAGAATTAGAGGCCGTTTATTATCGGGAAGAGGCAAGAGATTTTGCAAGGCATCCCAAAAAAGAATTTAAAGAACAAGGAATAAAAGGTTGCTTTGCAGTATTGATTCATAGTGTTGTTGCAAGTGGCCAATCCGAAAAAGATTTGAAAGAAAACATTTCAAAAATTGTTCCTGAAGAAAAACAAAGCTGGGTCTATACATTCAAATTATGATCATTCCAGCTCCACCATCCATCTTTCCCAATAATAACATGATCCAGCACCTTTATTCCTAGTATTTCTCCTGCTTCAAATAGCCTTTCAGTCATCTTCAGATCTTCATCAGATGGTGTCGGGTCTCCTGAAGGATGATTATGAACTAAGATGACTGAATGAGCGCTCTCCTTTATTGCCGACTTGAATACTTCTCGTGGATGTGCTATTGTTCCAGTCAATGCACCAACAGACACAATTTCGTCTTTAATCACTCTGTTTTTCGTATCCAAATGTAATATTATAAACTGTTCTCTATCCAAAGAAGACATCCTAGGAGAGCAGTACTCAAACACGTCTTTAGCTGTCTTGATTGATTTTCCATTTGTTTTAGAATATGAATGTCTTTTATTTAATTCAAAAAGTGCAACTATCTGACAAGCTTTAGCTGAGCCAATGCCATTAATCTCTTGCAACTCCCTTGGGGAGCACGTTGAGAGTTTTTCAAAGCCATATTTTGAAATAAGGCGATTAGACATATCTATAGCATTTTCTCCTCTATTGCCTGTTTTTAAGATAATTGCTAAGAGTTCAGCATCTGATGAAACAGAAGGTCCTTGCTTTTCTAATCGTTCTCTTGGCCTGTTTTCTAATGTGATGTCTTTAATTCGCATTGAAAATGATAAGACTAAATTCTTTATAAGATTTTCTTAAGNNTTAAGAAAAATCGGAAAATATACGAGAATTCCGGATTATTTTTGAAAAAGTTAATAGGATTCTTATAAACAAATAAATTTTCAGCAACATGAAACCGCAACATTTATATATCTATTTCATGACGTTTTCTTGAATTAAGAGGTTTGAGTTTATGCCGTCACCAGTAATCAAAGTTGAAAAGGTATCTAAGGTTTTTGATCGTAGGATAATTCTTGATAATATCGATATGGAGATAAATGCAGGAGAGATCTTTGGCATTATTGGCGCTTCTGGATCTGGAAAGACTACTCTACTTAACATAATAATTGGTTTTATCAAGCCAGAGACTGGCGATGTTATGTTCAGGACAGAGCATCTTCTTGATCATAAGGAGTCTCATTCATTCAGGTCTGTATTCAAGTATCCTGATGAATTAAAAAGGATCATAGGAATGGCCGCGCAGACACCATCATTCTATACGACATTGTCTGTGAGAGAGAATCTTGATTATTTCGGAACATTATACGGATTGACTAAAGATACACTCAAGGCAAACACCAACACTTTGATCAATCTAATGGACTTGCAAGGATCAGAAGGCAGGCCTGGAAAGAATCTTTCTGGAGGAATGCAGAGAAGGCTTGACATGGCATGCTCATTGATTCATGATCCTAAGATATTGATATTAGATGAGCCAACAGCAGATCTTGATCCGTTGCTAAGAAATCATATTTGGAGACTTGTTAGAAAAATCAATAAGAGAGGGACAACAATTATTCTTGCCTCTCATCATTTGTCAGAGCTTGAACTGCTCTGCTCAAGGATTGCAATACTTAAGGAAGGAAAAGTCTTGGCAGTCGGAACACCTAATGAGATAAAGGAGAGATTCAGCAAGAATGAAGAGATACATCTTGAATCATTCCCTGGAAATTATGATAAGATAGCTGACATTAAAGATAAAGATGTTCTGAAAGAGATAGCCAAGATAGAGGATAAAGGAACAAAGCTAGTGATATATACATCAAAGCCAGAGATTGTCCTGAATGAGATAATAAAAAAGCTTGACCAGCATAAAGAGACAATTGTTGATCTTAAAGTCACTAAGCCAACATTGGATGAGATATTCATCATGATTACTGAATCAGAAAAAGACAAACAGGAAGAGCAGGATGAAGAGAAAGAAGAGATCAAGAAAAAACAGTCAAGGAAATAGCATATAAGAAATCAAGCAGATAGCAAAATGAAGGTATTCAAGATAACGACAAAAAACCTGAAACTTTTATTAAGATCAAAGACTAGCATGTTTGTTATCATATTCGGACCTTTATTGATAATGCTTTTAGTCGGTGTTGCTTTCAATAATCCTTCTGCATCAAAGATGAATATAGGCTATTATGCAAAGCAAAAGACTAATCTTACGACTTCATTTATCCAGGCATTGCAGGACAACCCGAATTTCGCAGTTGTTGAGTATGCTAATGAACCATTATGTATTGAGATGATTGAACAGGGCAAGAGCCATATCTGCATTGTGTTCCCAGAAGATTTTAGAGTGGCTAATGATAAGGAGAATGAAGTAATATTCTATGTCGACCAGTCAAGGGCTAATTTTGTTTATGCTGTCATTGATACTGTTTCCACAAAGATTGATTTCACTTCTAGCCAGATTAGCTTCCAGATGACAAATGAGCTATTATCAGCACTAGCTATGGCTCAGAAGACAAATAATGAGAATATCGGAAAGATAATTTCATTAAAGGCTTATCTAGGTTCATTATCAACAAATCTTGAATCTGTAAAGACAAAGCTTGGAAGCATTGATTTAACCCAGTCCAAAATAAATAGTGTACAGTTTGTTGATAGCTTAACTCTTATACAGACAGATGTCACTAATCTGAGGAAAAAAGGGCTTGATGTGATTGATTTAAGCTATGATTTTTTGAGTGATATAGATGATGATGGTTATAGTAATGGAAATTTAACTGGCGCTTATAGCGCATCACTTCTTGAATCAAATCAAGGGATCAATTCCACTTATAATCTCACATCCAAACATATAACCGCATTGAATGGTCTTCTTTCAACTCTTGGTACAGATATGGATTCTTTGAACAAAAGATTGGCTGTGGCAAGAAATGCAACAATAGACAGCAAGACAAAGATAACAGATGCACAGACAGCTCTTGATAAAGTTAAGGCAGATCTTGATGCAATCAAAACAGCCTCTGAAAACCTGAATGCACATATCAATTCATTGAAAGTCACATCAGCTGAAAGCATTGTGAATCCTATCAAGACAACTGTAAAGCCTATAAATGCAAGGACAAATAATCTTAATTTTGTCTTTCCGTATCTTGTAATATTGATAATTGCATTCATAAGCATAATGCTTTCAAGCACAATAATAATTATTGAAAAAACATCTAAGGCATATTTCCGGAATTTCACCACGCCTACAAAGGATTTCACTTTCATAGCTTCAGTGTTCCTCACAAGTTTTGTTGTCGTGATAATACAATTGATCTTTGTATTGATACTGGCATATTATTTCCTTAACACTTCAATTCTTACTAATGTCCTTTTGACGCTTTTGACATTGCTTGCATCCCTGGTGCTTTTCACATTAATCGGAATGATAATAGGTTATTTATTCAACAGCCAGGAAGCAGTTACTATGGCTTCAATCTCAATCGGTAGTGTGTTTTTGTTCCTTTCAAACCTTATTCTGCCTTTAGAGACAATGTCATCAACAATCCAGAATATTGCGAGATACAATCCGTATGTTGTCGCTTCAGAACTATTGAAGAAAGTGACTTTGTTTAGTACTGAATGGAATCAGTTGACCAGAGATTTTATGCTACTAGGAATTTATGTTGCTGTTGCATTAGTTTTGGCTTTGATAATTCAGAAGATGAGCAAGATACAATACATAAGCAGAAAGCCTATTGCAAAGCAAATTGTGAAGAAAAAAGAAGAAATTATTGATAAATTCTTCAAGCTGAAAAGCGGTATTTTGCTGAGAAATGAGAAGGAATTATTAGATGAGCTGAATAAGATATCTGATGAAACATTCTCAGAATATGTGAATAAGAACAAGAACGACTTTGAGTCATGGATGTTATTGAACAGGAACAAGCATTTGGCAAAGATGCTGGGCAAATGCAAGACAAAACAAGAGATGATAAAGGCTCTTGAAGAGTATAGGAAAGAGATCAAATAAATCATAAACTATTAATACTGTTCTAAAATATTGGCTTCATGGACATAAATTCATTTGTCAAGCAGTTTGATGTTGGACTTGATCAATCTAAGATAGTCAAATCAGGGAAGAATTATTTTTATGCTAGTCAAGAGCTACAGGATGTTAGATCAAAGATAAAGAGAGATGTTTTTTCTCTTGGCATCTATTTAGGATGTGATTCCGGAAAGCATTTTGAGCCAAGCCCTGCATTGATCGATATCATATCAAAGCTTGCTGGAGCAGAAAAATTCAGGATCTTCGTCAATGAGAAAGCAGAGACATTATTCTTGTATGGAAGGAACATCCTTGAAGAATCAATATCAAGAAACCCGAATAACATCAAAGAAGGGCTTGTTCTGATCCAGAATGATAAAGACGAGAATCTAGGCTATGGATTATTCCAGACTCAAGGGGATGATGTTGTGATCAAGAACCTGTTGGATAAGGGAGAATATCTGAGAAAGGAATCTAAGAAGAAGAGATAAACAGGGAATGATCTCATCAATTTCCCTTGTCAGAAAAAATAAAACTTAATTCTTATATTATTCATTAAATAGATTAGTGCTCAAGTATTTCTCTCCCCTGTCTGGGCAGAGGACTACAATGATTCCAGATTGTATCTTTTTAGCCACTTCAATTGCTGCATACATTGCAGCTCCACTACTCATTCCAACAAAGATTCCTTCCTGCTTTATGATCTGTCTTGCCATCTCATAAGCTGCTTCTGTCTCGATCATTATTGTTTCATCAATTGCTGAAGGATCATAAATTGATGGCACTATTGCCTCTTCCATGTTCTTTAATCCTTGGATATAATGCCCTCTGACTGGATGTGCGCAGACTATCTTTATATTAGGATTATTTTCTTTAAGGGCTTTTCCCACTCCCATAATTGTTCCTGATGTTCCTATTGCAGAAACAAAATAGTCGATCTTACCATTTGTTTGCTTCCAAATCTCTTCACCTGTAGTCTTATAATGTGCAATTTTATTATACTTATTTGAAAACTGGTCAGGCATAAAATATTTTTCAGGGTTTGCTTTAACAAAATTCCTTGCTTCGATTATTGCGCCATCAGTTCCTTTTTCTGCATCAGTTAATGTTACTTTGGCTCCATATGCCTTAATTATTTTTATTCTCTCAATAGATACTGCTTTGCTCATGACTATTTCAACATCATATCCCTTCACTGCTCCAATCATTGCTAATCCAATACCGGTATTTCCAGATGTTGATTCAATGATAGTTTTTCCTTTCACTAATGTGCCTTCAGCCTCTGCCTGCTCAATCATCTTTAAAGCTATCCTATCTTTGATGCTACCACTAGGATTAAATCCTTCAATTTTAGCATATATAGAAACATTCGGGTTCGGATTCAGTCTATTTATCTTAACGAGAGGAGTATTACCAATAGTCTGTAAGATATCTTCAAATATCATTGTAAGATTGTTAAGAGTGAAGAGTATTTAAATTTTCTCTTCAATTGATTATCTTCTTATCAATTTGCTAATCATGCTGAGTAATATTTATAAATTAGATTCAAGTATAGTTGCCGACAAAAGTAATGCATAAGTTAGCATCTTCGAATCATGCAATTAATTGCATGTTCGAGCTGGCAATGAGAACTAATTCTCATTCCAGAGATGCTAACTTATTATGCAAAATTAATGTCGGCAACTAGTATGTTTAGTGATGAAAAAACCAAGCAATAGATTCAAAGCAATTTTTGCTGCAGTTTTGATTTTGATTGTTACAGCTATATTGCTCGGACCAGCTTCTTTTTATAATAAGCCTTTATGGTTAGGATTGATTTATTTTGTTTTTGCATACGTGATCGTTATTTTCTTTTTCTTTCTAGTATTCAGATTCTTTAACAATCTAATTAATGGACAACAAAAATTTGTTGAGGCAAGTTCAATATGGCCATTGATATTCTATATTATAAATTATGTATATGTATTTATTAAATTACCTGGATACATTGTTTTTAATATGGTCATAGCAATCATTGGTTTGATTGGTTATCTTGTTTTGTATTTAAGCAATCGTAGAAAAAATGCTAAAGTGCCTGCCATTACGTTACTTCTGCCTTTGATCTGCTATGGGAATCTTATATTTATGAACTTAATGTTGATAGGATTATAAAGGATTTATGAACTAACCTCATTTTGAGCATCTGTTTTTATTGCTTATCCTTATGATATAGATCAAGTAAGACCACTTTATTCTCTTCAGAAATATACATATATGATAATCTGTATGGTGTAGTATACACTTCCCTCGTGCCTTTTCTTGCGTACATCATTGCTTTTCCAATTTCAGGATTTTGTATGATTTTCATTATATGCTTCTTGATTTTTTCTTTAAGAGATTGATCTTTGATTTTCTTGAATATTTTCTCGAAATTGTCAGAAAAATCTACAATTACCATTTTTTCAATTCTTTCAAGAACTCATCAGCAGGCATTGATTTGAACTCGCCTTTTTCATAACTTTTCCATGCAGCATCAGTACGCTTTGCAAATTGTAGATCTTCATGAAGATTAGTGTCCTTACTTGAAGCTTTTTTCATGATAATATGATCATTATCTCTGATAATCAAGAGTTTTTCTCCTTCAATCAATCCTTTTCTCATCTCTGCAGGAATCACGATCTGGCCTTTTGAGCTCATTTTCGTAATAGCAACATCCATAAGTATCACCTTATGTAAGATTAATCTTATGTATAGAGGGTTTTGATTAACCTATCAAAATAGCTCAAAACCCTAATAGATTGCTTTGAATAATCAATGAAAAATGGAGTTATTCAAAGCCCTCTATATATAAAGTTCACGGATTTCAGAGCATCATTAGTTAGATTTATAGTAGCCCCGCCCAAACTGGAACGACAAATTTATACGTCAGAAATACCACTCATCTATGATGAGTGGAAAAGCCATGCTTATCCTTCTGATATACATGGACTGGTATTTCTGATCNNTGATTGCTAGCAATCATGCCACCGGTTTTTGACCGGTGGTTCTTGACAGACGAAAAAATTGATTGTTGTCCGCTCTTGTGCAGGGCTAGAACAACAGAGGAGCACAAAAGATGTTCAAGTCCGGACCGGATTATGAGCAAATATAATAATTATTTTCCATAAGAATTGGATGTAATTATCCTCGCGTTTCTCGTTGTATTTGTGATCTGATTAGATTTTTAGGAGAATTTTTTAAAAAACCTTTTTTTGAAACAACATGTATATTTTGGATTTCTGCATCTTTTACGATTGTTCTTTTGTATTCATCCAGATCTTCAAGTGATGCAAAGCCAGCTATTAATAGATGAGTTATATTTGACTCATTTATTTCGAATGCACCTATGATCTTCTCGTTATTAAGAATATTTTTATTTACTGTCTTGATTTGTATTATTGCAAATACTGTTATACCCATCTTTTCATAATCCACAATTGTTCGATATTCTTGTATGTAGTGTTCTTCGAGTTTTTTTCTGATTTTTCTGACCCCTGGTGGAGTAATTTTTATGCGACATGATATATCTGAATCAGTTATTCTTGCATTGTCTAATAATGCAAGAAAGACTTTCTTATCATTACTTGTCAAACGGCTTTCAGTACGCATATATAACTATATATCTATTATTGGTTTAAATATTTAACGAATATTTTATTAATATAGATTAATCAGTTACATATATGAACCAAAGTAGATTTATTAATGAAACAACTATTAATACAGTATTAGAAAAACACACTAATTCTTCAAGTAATAAAATTGATGACATTCTTGCAAAGGCAAAAAACCTTAAAGGGCTGGATATTGAAGAGGCTGCGGCATTAATAAATATCTCAAGTAAAGATAATTTGGATAAACTTTTTCAAACCGCATTGTATATTAAAGAAGAAATCTATGGAAATAGGCTAGTTCTTTTTGCTCCGCTTTATGTTTCTAATCATTGTTCAAACAATTGTTTATACTGTGGCTTTAGACACGATAATACAGATATGGAAAGAATAAGTCTAGATATTAATGAAGTAAAAGAAGAAACTAAACTAATACTAGAAGAAGGTCATAAGCGAATATTAATGCTTATGGGAGAGCATCCTGCAAAGTGTAGTTTTGAATATTTTTTAGAAACCATTGATGCAGCATATTCAGTAAAAGATTCGAAAGGATCCTCTTTACGAAGAATAAATGTTGAGATTGCTCCATTAAGCGAAGAGCAGTTTGAAGCATTAAGCCACGCGAATATTGGTACATATGCATGTTTTCAGGAGACGTATCATGAGGAGACATATAAGAAAATGCATCCTTCAGGAAAAAAAGCCAATTATGATTGGAGACTGAACGTAATGGATAAAGCATTAAAAAATGGCTTGAATGATGTCGGAATTGGAGCATTATTTGGATTGTATGATCATAAGTTTGAGGTTTTAGCATTATTACAGCATGCAAAACATTTAGATGAAATGTATGGTGTGGGGCCACATACTATTTCTGTTCCTAGAATTGAACCTGCTCAGAATGCGCCAGCCTCACACATTATTCCTTATCCTACTTCTGATCCTGATTTTAAAAAAATAGTTGCTGTACTGAGATGCGCCGTACCTTATACGGGCATAATTTTATCAACAAGAGAATCTCCCGCAATGAGAAATGAATTATTTAATCTAGGAGTCTCACAGATAAGTGCAGGCTCAAGGACGAGTCCTAGAGGCTATGCGAATGCAATAATAAATCCTGAAGCACAAGAACAATTCAGTGTAAATGATACTAGGAGTACGTCTGAAGTGATAAAGTCAGTAATCGAGCAAGGATTTGTCCCATCATTCTGCACAGGATGCTATAGGCGTGGAAGAGTCGGTCAAGATTTTATGGATCTTGCAAAACCAGGTCTAATAAAACTTCATTGTCTTCCTAACGCACTGCTAACATTAGAAGAATACTTAAGAGACTATGCTGATGAAGAGACAAAAACTTCTGGAGAGAATCTCATTAAAAAAGAGATAATGAATATTCCTAGCAAGAATCGCATGAGAAAAACCAAAGAATATCTCAAGAGGATAGATGATGGCGAAAACGACCTCTATTTCTAAAGAGTGGATGCTTGAAGCACTAGTGGCACGTGGTGATGAACAAAAACAGTTACATGAACTTGCAGCAAAGATTAGAGATGAAAATGTTTCAAATAATGTTTATTTCAGAGGACTGATTGAATTTTCTAATATATGCAAGAATGATTGTTTTTATTGTGGGATAAGAAAGTCAAACAACACCACTAAAAGATATACTATGGATAAGCACGAAATATTAGTTGTTGTTGAATTCTGCGAAAAATCAGGATATGGATCCATTGTACTGCAATCTGGAGAACAAAAAAGTAAAAAATTTACAACATTTGTGAGTACTGTAGTTGAGGAAGTTAGAAAAAATTTTCCGAAAATGAGTATAACACTATGTGTTGGTGAGCAAGAGAAAGAGGCATATCAGCAATTTTTTGAATCAGGCGCTCAGCGATATCTACTTAGAATAGAAACATCTAATCAGGAATATTATAAAAAATTACATCCTAAAAATATGAATTTTAGTGATAGATATAATTGTCTTGTCAATCTGAAAAATATAGGATTCCAAGTCGGTACTGGAGTAATGATTAATGCACCATCACAAACTCTTGATATGCTTGTCGAGGATATACTGTTCTTTAAAGAGATTGATGCAGACATGATCGGTATGGGTCCCTATATTCCACATTCCAAAACGCCGCTATATGGTGCAGCAGTTGATAATGTCGAGAGTTTGAATCTCACATTAAATATGATTGCATTAACAAGAATCATGATGCCTGACATTAATATTGCTGCAACAACTGCATTACAGGTAATTCATCCTCGTGGCAGGGAACGTGGTCTACTGAGCGGGGCAAATGTGATTATGCCATTAGTTACGCCGATTAAGTATAGGAAAGACTACATGCTTTATGATGATAAACCATGCATTAATGAATCCTCAGAACAGTGTGCAAATTGTGTTGTTGGAAGAATAAACTCAGTTAAATTAATTCCAAAACGTTGGGAAACAGGCGACTCCATACATTATTTAAAGAGAATAAAAAATGTTGATTGAACGATATAATATTGGAATATTTGGAAAAATGAATTCTGGAAAAAGTAGTTTAATAAATTTATTAACGCAACAGCAATCATCTATTGTCGATACGACGCCAGGGACAACAACAGATTCCAAAATAGTCCTGCAAGAGATACACGGTATAGGTCCGATAAAATTGTATGATACTGCAGGTGTAGATGAACAAAATGAGTTAGGACGTAAAAAGAGAATGAAAGTATATGCTGATTTGAAGGAGTGCGATCTGGTTCTATTGGTTATAGACCCTTCGACAAGAAATTTTGACAGCGAAAAAGAAATAATCGCTAATTCAAGAAAGTTAGGCAAGCAGGTATTGATTATTTACAATATTTTTGATTCTCAATATGGAAATAATATTCCTGTGCTAGAGAGAGATATTCCTTTGCTTTCATCATATAGCAAATTAAAATTACGTGCTGTAGATACAACTTATAGAACATCGTTAATAAATTTTATAATTGAGAATTTTGAGTCGCGAAACCAGAAAATTGAATTATTACCATTTCTGAAAAAAGACAATCATTATATTTTAGTAATCCCAATGGATGTTGAAACTCCTGACGGTAGATATTTGAGACCTCAAGCTATGGTGGAAGAGTATATTACACGAAATTGGGCTTACCCCACATCTTTCAGACTAGATTTAACAAAAGCAAGAAGTAAAAACTTAGAAAATATCGTAGAAAAAGAACGTTTTCTTAATGTTATTGACTCATTCAAAAAGAGGCCTGTGGCAGTTATAACCGATTCACAGGCGATTGATGTAATGTACGAATGGGTTCCTGAAGATGTGATGCTAACAACATTCTCGATAACAATGATAAATTATCTTAGTAGGGGTAGATTAAATAAATTTGCGGAGGGCATAAATACTCTTTGTCAATTGAAAGCGGGCGATAAAGTCTTAATAGCAGAAGCATGCAACCATTCTAGAATCGGAGAGGATATAGGTACGGTACAAATCCCTAATTTTTTGAGAAAAAATTTTCCAGGAGTCACATATGAACATGCTTTCGGAAAAGCGTTTGAAGAGGATTTATCAAAATATAAGCTTATAATACATTGTGGGGGGTGTATGATAAGTCCACAAAAGCAATTAGCAAGAATAACAGACATAGAATATGCAAATGTGCCTGTAACTAATTATGGCATTTTCCTATCATACATTCAGGGAGAAGACGCATTAAAAAGAGTACTTTTACCTTGGGGAATACGCTACGCATCCAAGAGATAATTTTTAGACTAGAGCGACTACAAACAAAAAAATAGTCGATAGTCCTGCCCGAACTCTGTCTTTTTGATGTATTTCTAAGGATTATAATGGTGTGATAAGGTGTGAGAAACAAAGAAAATCTGGCTTTTTGTGGTTAAAAATAGTGTCCGCAAAAAGCACAGTATATACCATAGCCCCATCCAGACTATTCTATATCACATCATGGAATTCTATCTCGTTCTCTTTTAATGCTTGGATTGCTGGAAGCTCTTTGCCTGAGATGAATTCTAGGCTTGCTCCGCCACCTGTTGAGACATGAGTGTACTGATCTTTCCATGGAAGAATTGCATCTTCTGTATCTCCGCCGCCGATAATAACGACTTTATCAGAATCAGCTAAATACTCTGCAATTGCTCTTGTTGATTTGCCGAATTTCTCTAATTCAAAATATCCTAAAGGGCCATTCCAGAATACTGTCTTTGCCTTCTTAAGATAATCTTTGAACACTTGAATTGATTCAGGACCAATATCCAGGCCAATCATATCTTTTGGGATTTGATGCTCATTAACAACATGAGTCTCTGAATCTTCTGTCTTATCAGCTGCAACAACAATATCATCAGGCAATATGACTTTTTCATTATTCAACAACATTTTTGCTTCTGTAATGAAATCCTCTTCAAACATTGATTTTCCGATTTCATAACCCTTTGCCTTATAAAATGTGAATATCATTGCACCGCCTAATAATAGATAATCAACCTTTTTCAATAATTCTTTTATCACGGGAATTTTAGTTGAAATCTTTGCCCCTCCTAATATTGCAACAAACGGCCTTTCAATCTCCTTTAATGTTAGGTACTTTAATTCCTTTTCGACTAGAAATCCTATGCATCCTGGCATGAATTTTGTTATTCCTACTGTAGATGCATGAGCCCTGTGCATATCAGCAAATGCATCATTGACATAAATATCTGCTAATTTTGATAATCTTTCTGCAAAATGCTCATCATTCTTCTCTTCTTCTTTATGGAACCTTAAATTCTCTAGCATTATTATCTTTGCATCTGGTATTTTAATGTCAATACAATCGTCTAGCTTAACAACAGTCATGTCAAGAGCTTTTTCAAGCTTATCAGCAACCTTATCCATCTTTAATTTATCAACGACTTTTCCATCTGGTCTCCCAAGATGACTCATTAAGATTATCTGTTTAGCATTATGCTCTAGAATATATTTTATTGTAGGAATTGATTCCTTTATCCTAATATCAGAAACAACATTTCCATCATCATCTAACGGAACATTAAAACCTACCCTGATCAACACTCTCTTATTGTCAAAATCAATATCTTTGATTGTTCTCATTTTACATCAAGAAATGAGTATGAAACATTGTTTAAAAAT
>DUIB01000053.1 GCA_013330595.1 Candidatus Woesearchaeota archaeon
AGTATATATTTTTTACTATCTAAAACAACATATTTTATAAATACATCAATTTTTCTTTGGAGCATGGTTGATAAAAGGAAAAAGCAAAAGGATGCTTCTGATATTAAGAAAGAAAAAGAGATCCAGGAATTAAAGGAAAAAGTCAAGCAGCAGAGAAAGCAGCATGAATCATCAGAGCAAGTCCAGCCAGTATTGAATATTGGATTAGTAGGGCATGTTGATCATGGCAAAACAACTCTTACTGAAAAGCTTACTGGAAAATGGACAGACACNNAGCCAGAATGTTTCACAACATCAAAGACATGTCCTGTGCATAATGTTCCAACTGAATTCATAAGAAAAATAAGTTTTGTTGATGCACCAGGCCATGAGTCATTAATGGCAACAATGCTTTCAGGAGCAGCAATAATTGATGGTGCATTATTGCTGATTGCATCTAATGAATCCTGTCCACAGCCTCAGACAAGAGAGCATTTAATGGCATTGGAGATGTCAGGATTAGACAAAGTGATTGTTGTCCAGAATAAGATTGATCTAGTCAATGAAGAGCGTGCATTAAAGAATTTTCAGCAGATAAAAGATTTCCTTAAGGGAACAAAATATGAAAACTCTCTGATAATTCCCGTGTCAGCACAGCATAATGTTAATCTTGATCTATTGATAAAAACAATTGAAGAGATCATTCCAACTCCTAAAAGAGTTGAATCAGAGGATCCTATAATGTTTATTGCAAGATCATTTGACATCAACAAGCCCGGAACAGCCCCTGAAAACATGAAAGGCGGTATTTTGGGAGGAGCAGTGATGAAAGGCATTCTGAAAAAAAATGATAGGATAGAGATAAGGCCTGGAAGAATTGTTGAGGAAGCAAACCAGATTGTTGCCAAACCATTATTCACAACAATACTTTCAGCAATGACAGGATCAACGCCTGTTGATGAATTACATCCAGGAGGTTCAGTTGCTGTAATGACTGATCTTGATCCTAGTGTTGTTAATTCTGATAAGCTATCAGGAAATGTTGTCGGCATTCCAGGAAAGCTTCCTAAGATATGGTATTCTTTTGAGCTAGAATGTATTTTGCTTGATAGGGTTGTTGGTGCAAAAGAAGACTTGAAGGTTGAGCCAATTAAGCCTAATGAGATATTGATGCTTAATGTCAATTCTGCTGCAACAGTTGGCTTTGTACAATCAATATCAAAGAACAGAGTAAAATGCAAATTAAAGCTTCCAGTATGTGCAGATTCAGGAAGCAAGGTAACAATCTCTAGAAGAGTCGGAACAAGATTCAGACTGATAGGATATGGAATGATAAAGAAAGAATAAATTCTAAGCATATTATTCAGAATTAAATTTTACTATAAGATTTATTTATAGTTGTCATTACCAAATGACAAAATTTATAAAGGTGTTTGTGTTTCTATAAGAATGGGAAAAGATTTAGATGAATTTGTTTTAGCAGGAAACAATAAGTTTCTGCTTGGAGATTATAAGGGAGCAATCATTAGTTTTACTAAGGCAATCATGGCAAGCCCTCTTCATCCAGCATCTTATTCAAGCAGAGCGTATGCAAAACTGGAAATGAGGGATTACGATGGAGCATTATATGATTGTCAGCAAGCATTAAATCTTATGTACATGGAAGAGCAAATCAATAAAAATTCCTCTCACAGTGTTAATTCTCAAAAAAAACAGTCTGAGTATGCCCGAATTTTTTCAACGATTGGAATTGCAAAACTGTTACAAGGAAATAAAGATGATGCATTAGTTATTTTGCACAGCGCAAGATTGCTCGGATGGCAAGATGCAGAAGATATCATAAAATCATACTACAAAGATTGAGCTATTGAAAATTTCAAGAGAAATTATATTCTGAAAATGCCATTTTGAGCTATCTCTTTTCTCGTATCAATTCCTTCATTCTTTCATAGCAATCATTGCATACAAACATATTATTCTTCACAGGGTTATTTGCTAGATCAACTTTAATGCAGGGTTTTGTTGTATCGCATAGATTGCATGTTTCATTGACTTTCTGATCATTATTAATAATGTTCATTATGTCCATATAACAATAAACACATGCGCTAAATGGAGCTATGAATTCATCAAATATGTAGCATTCCCATTGTGTATTGCACACAGAGCATAGATAGTTCTTTTTCTTATTCATAAATGTATAATATTATAGAAGTATTTAATGTTTGTGGATAATCTGTTAATATTCAGGCATGCCTTGCGGCATCTGAGGATTCTGCATTGGATTGTTGTTTGATCCTGCGATGACATCATCTATCCTTAATATCATTGTTGCAACCTCTGCAGCAGAGCTTATTGCCTGGGTTTTTACTCTCAATGGCTCAATAATGCCTTCTGTCCATGCATCCATTACTTTTCCTGAATGCACATCAACTCCTGCCCATATCTGCTTCTTATCATGAGAAGATTTTAAAGCAATAATAATATCGATTGGATCAAGACCTGCATTTTCTGCAAGTGTCCTAGGAATTATCTCAAGAGAATCTGCAAATGCCTTGACAGCCAATTGCTCTCTTCCTGACAATGATTCTGAAAATTCTCGTAATTGTTTTGCAACTTCTATCTCACATGATCCTGCTCCTGCAACTATCTTTCCGCTTTTCAATGCAGTAATTAAGTCGCCTATTGCATCTTCCATTGCTCTCTGGATTTCTGCAGTTATATGTTCAGAGCTTCCCTTGATTAATAATGTTACTGCCTTTGCATTCTTGCAATCCTTAATGTAAGTCATGAACTCTTCATTCTTTGCAGGCATCTCTTCAACAACCCCGGCATGTCCAAGATCATTAGCTGATAGATCTTTCAATTCTGTTATTATCTTTGCACCAGTTGCCTTGCTTAATTTTTCCATATCGCCCTTCTTGACTCTTCTGCATGCATATATGCCCTTTTTTGCGAGCAAATGCTGAGCAAGATCATCAATGCCTTTCTGGCATAAGACAACATTTGCTCCTGAAGCAAATATCTTATCAACCATTCCTTTAATCATCTTCTCTTCCATGTCAAGGAATGCCTGCATCTTCTCTGGATCAGTGATCTGTATCTTTGCATCAATCTCTGTATTTTTTATCTCCAATGCAGAATCTATCAATACAATTTTTGCATTCTTAACATGAGTAGGCATTGTTGGATGAGATTTTTCTTTGTCTAAAACAATTCCTTCAATCAATTCAGAATCCATTACTGAGCCACCGACTGATTTTTCAATCTTGATGTCATTTTTATCAATAATTATTCTTCCATTTTCTTTGCTCATGACATTTAATACTGCATTGACTAATAATCCTGATAGGACTTTTTTGCTGGCCTCTGCCTCTTTTCCTGTAATTGCAGTTACTGCAATTTTCATTAATGTGTCAATGTCGCTTTCAGATAATGGCTTGGCAATGTTTTCAAGTATCTGTATTGCTTTTTCTGCTGCAATCTTATAGCCCTTAGCAATGACAGTTGGATGGACATTCTGATCTAGCAAGGGTTCAGAATTTTTCAATAATTCTCCTGCAAGTATTACTGCTGTAGTTGTTCCATCTCCTACTTCTGCTTCTTGTGTTTTTGCTATTTCAACAAGCATTTTTGCTGCTGGATGCTCAATAGTCATCTCTCTTAATATTGTAACACCGTCGTTTGTTATTATTACATCCCCTAAACTATCTACTATCATCTTATCCATTCCTTTTGGGCCTAGGGTTGTTCTAACAATATCAGAAACAAGCTTTGCTGCAAGAATATTGTTTCTTTGAGCATTTTTTCCTGTTGTCCTTTGAGTATTCTCTGGTAATATAAATATTGGTTGATAATCTTTAGCCATGTTTTCCCCTCAACTTATTATTAGTGGAGAATTTTCAGTTGTTTATAAAATTTTTGGAAAGAAACTAGTATTCACTTATAAGTAACAATGATAAAAACATTTTTAAATAAGTTAATATTTCTGAAAAGTATGGGGAATAACAGTATAGCTAAAAAATTAGCAGTTAAATATGATAAAGAGCATATAGATGATGTTATAGATGATTTCCATGATGAATTATTCAGCAACAAGATAAATAGCAAGCCAGATATAAATAATTTCATGCAAAAATATGGTCTTGATGAAAGCAAATTTTCTGAATATTTTACAAATAGGCACTATAGTCATTTTAAATCAACAACAGATAATGAGAGACTCACAAAAGAAAGAAATAGATATAATGTTTCTGAATATATATATGATAAAGCTCATGCAACAATAAGTGCAATATTTATTGTTGGTGGAGTGTGTTTGGCTGATCAAGCATTCAATAATTCGGTTGCTAATGCACTAAGCATATTGCCAAGCACTAAATTAGGATTATATGTTTCAGATAAATTAATATCAAAGTTCCCGCAAAAGGAATTGTCTGAAATCGTAGGATCATTTGAATACAATAAAAAGATTAAAGATGAATTATACGAAGACTTAGGATTGATCAAGAAAGATAATCCAAATGAAGAATATATCAATGTCAATGATAGGTCTAAGGTTTACAAAGTAGTGTTTGAGCCTTTAGCTAAAGTAAGCAAGCTGGCTGCGCATGCACTATCAGATTTCTACAGCAAGATTTAAAAACAGGCATATTTTCTTTTTATTATGATCATTACAATATCAGGTTATCCTGGTGCAGGCAAGACGACTATTGGAAAGGCATTGGCAAAAAGATTAGGCTATAGATTCTTTAGTGTCGGAGACTTAAGAGGATTGATGGCAAAAGAAAGAGGATCGACAATAGACCAATTTAATAAGCTAGGTGAAAAAGAATCATTTACTGACAATGATGCCGATGATTATCAGGGAAGGCTTGGAAGAGAGCAGGACAATATGGTTATTGAGAGCAGGCTAGGATTTCATTTCATACCTGATTCAGTGAAGATATTCATGCAATGTTCAGAAGATGTTGCAGCAAATAGGATAATGAATGATACATTGACTGACAGAAGCGATGAGTTCAAGGCAAAGAGCATTGATCATCAAAAAAGCCTGATAAGGAAAAGGATAGATAGTGATAAGAAAAGATATGGGAAATATTATGGCATAGATTTTTCAGATAAAAGCCAATATGATCTTGTCATGGATACATCTGAGGAGCATTCTATTGAGAGGAATGTTGATAGAATAATTGGGTTTCTGAAGTCAAAGAAACATTTTTAAATCATGATTAAATCCTTTTGCCTATGATAAAGAAAGGTGATTTTGTTGAGCTTGAATACACTGCCTGTATAGACAATAATGGAGTAATCTTTGATACAACTTCTGAAGAGACAGCTAAAGTGCATAATATTTATAATAAGGAAGCTTCCTATAAGCCATTGATTGTTTGTGTTGGTGAAGGGCATCTGCTTAAAGGACTGGATGATTTTGTTGTGGATAAAACTCCAGGAAAATATATTGTTAAACTAGAGAATGCATTTGGCAAAAAGAATGCCAAGCTATTGAGATTGATTTCTGTCGGTGAATTCAAGAAACATGATGTTCAGCCGGTTCCTGGCCTAGAGGTTGATCTAGATGGCCACAGAGGCATAATAAGGACTGTTAATGGAGGAAGAGTAATAGTTGATTTCAATCATCCACTGGCATCACAAGACATTACATATGACATTAATATACTAGGTAAGGTTGATGATGAAAAGAAAAAGATCATTGGAATAATGAACCTATTCAAGATTCCATTTTCAGAAGTTGATGTTGCTGAAAATAAGGCAATGATTAAGATTGGAATTGAACTGCCTGACAATATTAAGGAATTGCTAGGCAATGAGATTAAGAGATTGACTAATGTAAAGGAAGTGGAATTTACAAAATAATATTTAAAATGTAATTTAGGGCATTGCCGTGTTCGCATTGCATATATATTCAATTGTATTTCGAGTTATTTGTAATGGAATAAGCAACTTAAGGCTCACTAGACGGCAATGTCAATTGAGTATTAAACAGTAAAACATTTAAACATTTAAGCAATATTAGGTTTGAGGTGTTAATATGGACAAGATACATCAAGGAGTTAATCCTAAGCTCGCTAAAGAGCCTGCTGAAAGAAATATCATGGATGCTGAATTAGAGGAAATGCTTGCAAAGCAGAAAGCATCAATCAAGGTAGTTGGATGTGGAGGAGCAGGAAACAATACTATCAACAGAATCAGTGAAGTAGGTGTTGTTGGTGCAGAAACAATTGCGGTCAATACTGATGCCCAGGATTTATTATACACAACTGCAGACAAAAAGATCCTTATTGGAAAAGAATTAACAAAAGGATTAGGTGCAGGAGGAATTCCAAAAATAGGAGAGGATGCTGCCCATGAACAGGAGCATGAAATAAAAAATTCCATTACAGGAGCTGATATGGTGTTCTTGACTTGCGGGCTTGGTGGCGGAACAGGAACAGGAAGTATTGGAGTAATTTCAGAGATAGCAAAGAAGCTCGGTTCATTGACTGTCGGGATAGTTACTGTTCCTTTCAGTATGGAAGGGCATAGAAGATATGAAAATGCAATGTATGGCCTTGATAATCTTGAAAAGAATGTTGATACATTAATTGTTATTCCAAATGACAAGCTTATTGAGCTTGCTCCTGATCTTCCTTTGCATACTGCATTCAAGGTTGCTGATGAGATTTTGACAAATGCAGTCAAGGGCATTGCTGAACTAATCACAAAGGCAGGCCTTGTAAATTTGGATTTTGCTGATGTTAAGGCTGTCATGGGAAATGGTGGAGTTGCATTGATAGGCATTGGGGAAAGCGATACTGAAAATAGGGCAATGGAAGCTGTTGAAAAGGCAATCCATAATCCGTTGTTAGATGTCGATATTGCAGGTGCTAATGGTGCATTGATTAATGTTGTCGGTGGAACAGACCTGACACTGAATGAAGCTAAAAAGATTGTTGAAGCAATCTCAGTAAAATTAGACGAGGATGCGAGAATAATTTGGGGTTCTCAGATTAGTGAGGACATGAATGGGGCTGTCAGAGTCATGCTGATTGTCACTGGAGTTAAGAGTTCTCAGATTACTGGAAAGACAATTGCAGAATCCAAAGAAAGCAAGGGGATGCAGGATGTTCTCGGAATAGAATTCATATAAATACTGTTAATTTTTTTCTTTTAAAAATAGTGAAATTTGACTATTTGCTATTCTACGGAATAATTTAAGAGCAGGGGTTGCATAAATCATTATGTTTTTTTATTGAAATAAGCACTGTGTAGTATAAAAAATATATCTACCTTAATGCACTATCACATCATAGTTGTAAAATTTGTACCGGAAAATAGTAACATTTATAAATAAATTCGCACTTACTAGCTTAAGTTCATAATTGTGGGGGTATAAATGAATAAGGCTTTAGTCATTTTGTTATTGATGATAGCAATATTATCATATGATGTTTGTGCCAGTACTCTGGATCATTCTAATCTTTCTATTAGGGATATGCCTGGGTATGCATTTGCAATAGCATTTGTTTTTATCCTGGTTTCAGCATATATCAAATCAATTAATTGTGGGGTGCAAAAATGAAAAAACTATTTGTAATATTAATAATGTTTTTTGCATTAGGAGTGATGTTTGCATCTGCAGAAGCGCCAGCAACATTAGTATACGGATTAATTGATGATGGTGAAGGCAATCCTGTTGCAGGAGTTGATGTTAGTGTAACATGCACACATGACAGTGTAGATACAACAAAAGACGTGGCAAGCAATGGAGCCGGAAATTACTATGCATTTTTCTCTCCTTTGGAATGTGATGATGGAGATTATGTAAAAGTGTATGCAGAATTAGGTCAGGCTACAGGCGAAGATGATGGCATAGTAAGTTATGGAGACTGTCAGATAAATACTGCATTAGTCAATGTAACCATACCAGAATTAGGCGTTATAGGTGCAGGAATTGCATTGGTTGGAGCTATTGCAGGATTTGCAATACTTAGGAATAGAGATTAATGAGGGATCAAAATGAATAAAGCACTTTTTATATTAATAGCATTGAGCTTTTTAATTGTTGGATTTGCAAGTGCTGGAGTTGACGTTCCGGTTTTAGTTGCAGGACATGTATATGACAGTGATGCCGATCCGATACAAGGAGCATCAGTAACTGTAAATTGTGAGCATAATGGTGTTAATTATACTCAATACACATTAAGTCTTTTAGACGGCAGTTATCAAGTTGTATATTTTGACAATGATGAATGTTGGGTTGGGGACACAGCATTTGTTTCAGCAGAATATAATGGAAATACAGGTTCAGGAACAGGGCCTGTATGCTGGGATGGAGAGCAATGTCCTATACCGATTGCAATTGTTGACATAACAATACCAGAATTGACAATGCTAGGAGCAATGATAGTTGTTTTGGCTGGCGTAGGAATAATTGCTTACAAAAGAAAAGAATAATTTTTTTTTTAATATTTTTTATATTTGTTTTTATTAAGGGGAAGAGTTAGGGAAGCAAAAATGAAAAAGATGCTATTGTTTGCATTGATAATGACATTGTTTGTAGTGTCTGCAAGTGCAGTCGCTGCTCGAGAAACGTTAACAAGAATGCCAATAACATCTTGCAGCGGATCAGGAGAGCTTGTATTGTATAATGGAAATGATCCATTTATTGATGCTCAAGAAGATGTGAGTTTCTCGACTAATGGTTATGATCAATTACTCATATTTACAAGAACAAAATATTATAAATGGCTTAAGGTTCATCTTGATAGTGTTGAATCACCAATTGATGAATTCTGGAGCGATGGTGTTATACTTTCTGATGTTAAAGTGCATTCAGTTGATACAAGCTCAGGCAGCAATATAGATTTTGAAGCAAAAGTCTATAATAATGGGACAAGGGGAATACAGGCTTTTGTATT
The DNA here is from genome assembly GCA_013330595.1 of Candidatus Woesearchaeota archaeon. Lineage (GTDB taxonomy): Archaea > Nanobdellota > Nanobdellia > Woesearchaeales > UBA9642 > UBA9642 > UBA9642 sp12459u. Next base: position 8,901 of record DUIB01000053.1, read on the forward strand.
GCAGAATACTGAAAATCCATTCTTCAATGATGGTTTCCATGTAATATGGGATGATGCTACAACAGACACAACATACTTTTATCCAGGGGCATACAATTATGTATTTTTTGATAAATATTCATATAATAAATATGAAGATTACTTAGCAAGTGATCCTGATAATAGGCCATTGACAATAATAGTCAGGGATATTGATAGTAATGTTGTTTACACAGAAACATTCACCCATCCATCACCTTCAGGAACACAGGGAGTTGCAGTGGCTGAATTTGAGATAGTCACAGAAGGATGGTATGAAATATCAGTTGATACTGAAGATAGTGTCTATTGGGGATTAATACCCTGTGAGCCAGTTGAGATTCCAGAATTTGGAGTGATTGCAGCTGGTGTTGCATTGATAGGCGCATTAGTAGTGTTTGCTTTCTCAAGAAAGAAATAATTTTTTTTTATTGTTTTTTTCGTTTTCTTCTGAAGACAACAACTATACTAAGATAGTAACTATCACTCGGTGACTAAATTCATAACATTTATAAATACAACTGTTTTCTCCTCTATATCACAATTTTGGGGGTTAAAAATGTATGTTGTCATACTTGCAGGCGGTGTCGGTACTCGTCTAGTTGAAGAGACTGAAATCAAGCCAAAGCCAATGGTTGAAATAGGCGGAAAGCCGATTCTTTGGCATATTCTTAAGCATTATTCACACTATGGCTTTAAGGATTTTATTATAGCTTTAGGATACAAGGGAGAATACATAAAGAAATATTTTATGGATTATGCCCATTTAAGCACTGATATTACAATCAACATGAAAACAGGCCATGTAAAGAAAAAAAACGGTTCAGATGAGGACTGGAATATACAATTGATTGATACAGGTATTGATTCCCTTACAGGAACAAGAATAAAGAAATTACAGCCATACATTGGCGATGAGACATTTATGATGACCTGGGGAGATGGCGTGTCTGATGTTGATCTGAATGATCTGCTTGCATTCCACATATCACATGGAAAGCTTGCAACACTTACAGCAGTCCATCCACCGGCAAGATTTGGGCATTTAGATATACATAATAATCAAGTCAAGGAATTCTCAGAAAAACCTCAGACAAAAGAAGGTTTGATTAATGGAGCATTCTTTGTTTTAGAGCCAGGGATCTTTGATTACATATCAGATGAAGGCAATATCCAATGGGAAAGAGGCCCAATGCAAAATCTTGCAAAAGACGGACAATTAATGGCATATGTGCATGAATCATTCTGGCAATGCATGGATACATTAAGAGATAAAAGAGTATTGGAAGACTTATGGGCTGCGGGAAATGCGCCATGGAAAGTCTGGGAGCATAAAAAATGAAAATACCAATGGTGAAGGTGAAGATGTGAGTGTTGATATGAATGTTGTCATACTTGCAGGCGGTGTCGGTACTCGTCTAGTTGAAGAGACTGAAATCAAGCCAAAGCCAATGGTTGAAATAGGCGGAAAGCCGATTCTTTGGCATATTCTTAAGCATTATTCACATTATGGATATCAGAATTTTATTATTGCTTTGGGATATAAAGGTGAGCATATCAAAAAATATTTTATTGATGGTATAGCAAGCAATGCTGATCATACAATTACTAGTAAAACAGATTATGTAAAGAATAAAAATAGTGCAGATGAGGAATGGAATCTGCAATTTATTGATACAGGCATTGATTCTATTAAAACAACAAGAATTAAAAAACTCCAACCGTACCTTAGCAAGGAAACATTTATGATGACATGGTGTGACGGAGTTTCTGATATTAATCTTGATAAACTATTAGCATTCCACAGATCTCATGGCAAACTCGCTACATTGACAGCGGTCTATCCACCAAAAAGATTTGGTCATTTAATTATTCATGGAAATCAAATAATAGATATTCAACAATTACCAGAAACAAATAGGTATCGAATCGATGGAGCATATTTTGTTTTAGAGCCAGGAATTTTTGATTATGTATCAGATGACTGTAATATTGAGTGGGAAAATGGTCCATTGAGGAATCTTGCAAAAGACAGACAATTAATGGCTTACAAGCATGATAAATTCTGGCAATGCATGGATACATTGAAAGATAAAATTGTTTTAGAAAATTATTGGAATTCGGGAAACCCTCCCTGGAAAATATGGGAGTGATAAAATGAAAATACTCGTAACAGGAAATAAAGGATACATTGGCTCAGTCCTAGTGCCTATGCTGATTAAAGAGGGATTTGAAGTAACAGGATTAGACAGCGATATATACAGGGCATGTACATATGGAGATGAGCTTCATGATGTCAAGACAATCATTAAGGATGTCAGAGATGTAGAGGTTTCAGATATCAAAGGTTTTGATGCTATATTGCATCTTGCAGGACTTTCTAATGATCCATTAGGCGACTTAAATCCAGACATAACTTATGAAATCAATTACAAGGCAACTGTATCATTGGCTGAAAAAGCAAAGAAAGCAGGTGTGAAAAGATTTGTATTCAGTTCTTCATGTTCAACATATGGTGCATCAGGAGATGATTTTATTGATGAGACAGCAGAGTTTAATCCTGTTACACCTTATGGAAAATCAAAAGTCCTTGCAGAGCAGGACTTATTAAAGCTTGCAGATGATAATTTCTGCGTGACATTCTTAAGAAATGCAACAGCATATGGCTATAGTCAAAGAATAAGATTTGACCTTGTTGTCAATAATCTTTCTGCATGGGCATTTACCACGGGAAAGGTCTTGTTGAAAAGTGATGGAAAGCCTTGGAGACCATTGGTGCATATTGAGGATATTTCCCGGGCATTCATTGCAGTTTTGAAAGCACCAAAAGAAATCGTGAATAAAGAAGCATTCAATGTAGGCACTCAAGAGGACAATTACAGAATAAGAGAGGTTGCAGAGATTGTTAAAGATGTAATTCCCAATTCTGTAGTAGGATTTGCTGATGATGCAAGCCCTGATACAAGAAATTATAGGGTTAATTGTGATAAGATACATAAGACTCTTGACTTTAAGCCTCAATGGAATGTAAAGAAAGGAGTAGAGCAACTTCACACTGCATACAATAAATATGAATTGACAGAGCAGGAATTTGAAGGGGAAAAATATCGTAGGATAACACATGTCAAGATGCTTATAGAGCAAGGTAAGCTGGATAAATCATTAAGATGGATAGGCAAAGAGGATGCAAATGAGGAAAAGCTTGTCTGCAGATCATGCAATGCGGAAGGATTAAAGAGCATTCTAAAATTTGGTGAAACAGCATTATCAGATACATTAGTATCAAAAGAGAATCTAGACAAGCAAGAATTTAAGGCATGGTTAGAGCTAGTGTTCTGTCCATCATGCTCTCTAGTGCAGATCACAAAGAGTGTTGATCCAAAAAGATTATTCCATGAAGATTACCCGTATTTTTCCTCTGTGCTTCCAGCTTGGATGGAGCATTGCAAGAAAAATGCTGAAGAGCTCATTGAATCAAGAAAGCTTAATGAAAAAAGCTTAGTGGTTGAATTAGCTAGCAATGATGGATACTTGCTGAAGAATTTCAAGGAAAAAAACATTCCTGTCTTAGGAATTGATCCAGCTCCAGGGCCTGCAAAGGTAGCAATACAGAAAGGCATTAACACAATGGTTGATTTCTTTACTGTTGATTTGGCAAAAAAACTGAAATCAGAGGGAAAAAGCGCTGATGTTATGATTGCAAACAATGTACTTGCACATGTCCCTGACTTGAATGGATTTGTTGAGGGAATAAGGATTTTGTTGGAAGATAATGGTGTTGCAGTAATCGAGGTGCCTTATCTTGTTGATTTGATTGAGAAAAATGAGTTTGACACAATCTATCATCAGCATCTATGTTATTTTTCTGTGTCAGCACTTGATGCATTATTCAGGAGACATTCATTATATCTGAACAACATAAAAAGACTCAGCACTCATGGAGGGTCAATAAGGCTATTTGTTGAAAAGCATGAAAATGTAGGCAATATAATTAAGGAATTATTATCAGAAGAGAAAAAGCATGGTGTAGATAAATTCCAGCACTATAAAAGCTTTAAGTCAAAGGTTGACAAAGTGAAAAATGATCTGCTTGCAAAACTTAATGAACTTAAGAAATCAGGCAAAAAGATTGCAGTTTATGGAGCAGCTGCAAAAGCCAATACTTTAATGAATTATTGCGGCATTGATAAGAAGCTTGTTGATTATATTGTTGATATCAATCCAGTAAAACATGGAATGTTCATGAGCGGAAATCATCTTCCTATATATCCGACTAAAAAGCTTGTAGAAGAAATGCCTGATTATGTATTATTATTGGTATGGAATTTTGCTGATGAAATAATCTCTCAACAAAAAGAATACTTAGAAAAAGGCGGAAAATTTATAATTCCTATACCTAAACTTAGGATAGTTGAATAATCTTTCAAGAGGTGTTTATAATGGAGCAGAAGACATGCTGGTGTTGCGGTTCTAAAAAAATCAAGACATTTTATGAAGTGAAAAAGGTCCCTGTACATAGTGTATTATGCATAGCTACAAAAAAGGAAGCTATAAGCTTCAGGACAGGAGACATTAAGCTTGCATTCTGCAAGGATTGCGGTTTTGTATTCAATGCATTATTTGACATAAGAAATAATGAGTATTCAGAAAAGTATGAAGCAACACAATCATTCTCACCAACATTCAACAAGTTCAATGAAAAGCTTGCAAGAAACATGATTGAAAAATTTGACTTGCATAATAAGGATATTATTGAGATAGGCTGTGGGCATGGCGAATTCTTGAAGTTATTAGTTGATATAGGAAATAATAGGTGTGTTGGCTTTGATCCTGCATACAGGTCTGATGTTGGGGCTCCTGCAGTTAGAGGAAAGCTTGAATTTGTTAAGGAATTATTCTCAGAAAAACATAAGGATTACAAGGCAGATTTTGTATGCTGCAAGATGACTCTAGAACATATTCAGGATGTTTATGATTTTGTCTCAACAGTAAAAAAATCAGTCAAGAATAAGGATGCTGTGATATTCTTCCAGATACCGAACTTCGAGACTATACTTAAGGATTTAGTGTTCTGGGATGTGTATTATGAGCATTCATCATATTTTACAAAAGCATCATTATTTAATCTATTCAACAAAGCAGGATTCAGCGTAAAAAGTATCTGGACTGATTTTGATGACCAATACTTAATGATAGAGGCCGGATTAAAAGGAAAAAGCACTTTAAAGATTTCTGCTAAGGATTTAGCTTATCTAGAGTCATTGGTTGATAAGTTCAAAGTCAGGGCTGAAAATAAGATTGCAGAATGGGGTAAAAGGTTTGCTTCATACAAAAAATTCAATAAGAAAGTTGTTGTGTGGAGTTCAAGCTCTAAGGCAGTATCATTCCTTACAGCTCTCAAGCCATCAGTTGTGGAATATGTAATCGACATAAATCCTAGAAGGCAAGGATTCTTTATGGCCGGTACAGGACAGGAAATAATGAGTCCTGAATTCTTAAAGAAATACAAGCCAGATGTTGTGATAATAATGAATCCAATATATTTAGAAGAGATAAAGAAAATGCTTTCAGATATTAATGTTAATACCGAGATAATTACAGTATAGGGGTGCCAAATGAATAAGGAAAAATGTATTGTTTGCAATTCAGGCAAGATAATGCCGATAATAAAAATAGCAGGCATGCCCACATTCTGCAATGTGTTATTATCATCAAAAGAACAGGCGTTGAATGTCGTTAAGGGAGATCTAGATATGTTTTTCTGCATGAATTGCGGACATGTTTTCAATAATGCATTTGATTATTCAATATTATCATATAGTGAAGATTATGATAATACATTGCATTATTCTCCGAAATTCCAGGCATTTGCAGAGAAGCTAGTCGATCATCTGATAGAAACATACAATCTTAAAGGAAAAAATATTATAGACATAGGCTGTGGAAAAGGAGATTTCCTAAATTTGATATGCAAGCTTGGAGAGAATCATGGAATAGGATTTGATGCAAGCTACCAGAAGGAACGCTCTGAGGAGAATCCTAATGTGAGATTTGTAAAAGATTTCTTCAATGATAAGTATGCTGATCTGCCTGTTGATTTAGTATCATGCAGGCATGTGCTTGAACATATTGAGGATCCTAAAGAGTTCTTGTTAGGAATAATAAAGGCTGTCGGCAAAAATAATCCCATATTCTATATCGAGGTTCCTAATGCACTCTATACTATAAAGGATATGGGCATATGGGACTTGATATACGAGCATGTATCGTATTTTACAAAAGAATCTATACAATATTTGTTTAATTCTTGCGGACTTAAGATTTTGGATATTTCAGAAGACTTCGGAGGACAATATCTGCTTGTTGAAGCAGCAATAGGAAAAGCCAAAGAGAATAAGGCAGATACAGAACAGCTTAGATTGCTTATTGACAAATTCAGCTCTGATTATGTGAAGAAAAAGGATTATTGGAAGAAATTTATCAGGGATAATAATGGGAAGAGAATTGTTGTCTGGGGTGCAGGATCAAAAGGCGTTACATTCCTTAATATACTCGAGGATAAGAAGGCAATCGAATACATTGTTGATCTGAATCCTCATAAATGCGGCAAATACGTCCCGGGAGCAGGAACAAAAGTCATTGCACCGGAATTCTTAAAAGAATACAAGCCAGATATTGTGATCTTGATGAATGCACTCTACGAAGAAGAAGTAAGAAAGAAACTAACATCCCTAGGCCTAGAATCAGAGATTGTACTGGGAT
>DUIB01000001.1 GCA_013330595.1 Candidatus Woesearchaeota archaeon
TTACGATTTCCGTTAATTTTTTATACGTCAGAAATACCACTCATCTATGATGAGTGGAAAAGCCATGCTTATCCTTCTGATATACATGGACTGGTATTTCTGATCGTGATCAAGAACAAACATGATTGCTAGCAATCATGCCACCGGTCTTTGACCGGTGGTTCTTGACATTATCCTGTTCAGCATTTCTAATTAAAATATGCCATTTATCAGCGATTTTAAAGGGAAGAATATGTAAACCATAAGTGATTCCTAAAAATGTCGAATCTGAAAACGTATTTCCATAATAGAATTCTAATCTAACATTTTCCCACATAACTGCTGAAGAATGCGCATATTTATATTTTTCATCTGCGTGTCTATAGTGCAATCGTTCAGTAAATATTATTTTGTTTATATTTTTTTCAAACCCGAATAAACCTATTTCTTTAGAAAATATCTCTTTAATTTCTTTAAATTTTTCTTCAGATTCACTATCAAATGCTTTTATTAAATTATTTTCTTTGTCTGTTTTTTGGTGTCTTTGTGAAGGCAATAGGAGATATTCTTTTTCACTATCTGAATATTCATTAATTATATCATTAATTATTTTACTATTCTTGGATGTCACATAAGTGAGAATAATCAAGGATTTATAAATTTTACAATTGAGTAGGCTTATCTTCTTTGATATACTCTTATCAACTTTCTACAATAATTATAATCTAGTCATACACATTTTCTTTTTACACTACTTTATATAATACCTATTATTCCATTATATTATGCCGAACTTTTGGAATATAGTCAATAAAGTGATAAATGATGCAGATATATTGTTGATGATATTAGATGCACGAATGGTACAAGAAACAAGGCATATAGAATTAGAGGGTAAGATACGAAAAAAAGAAAAACCATTGATTTATGTGCTTAATAAGTCAGACTTGGCAGATAAGCATGTTCTTGAACAATATAAACAAAAAATCCCTAATTCTGTATTCATATCAGCAAAACAACATAAAGGAACAATTAAATTAAGAGAAAAGATAATGATTATAGCATCAAGATTGGGCAAGGAAAATGTAAAAGTCGGCATTCTAGGATACCCGAATGTCGGCAAATCATCAGTCATTAATGCGTTAAAAGGCCGTGCAGCAGCAAAGACTAGCAGCATTAGCGGATACACTAAGGGATTGCAGAAGATAAAATCTGGAAGAATAATGCTTCTTGATACACCAGGAGTTATTCCATACAAAGAAAGAAATATCTTAAAACATAACATGATTGGAACAATTGATTATAGTAAAGAAAAAGATCCTGATATTATTGTGATGATGTTAATGAATGAATTCCCCAGACTTATAGAAAAATATTATGATGTTAATGTTCATTCTGATAAAGAAAAAACCTTAGAATCAATAGCAAAGAAAAAGAAGATGTTATCAAAAGGATCAGAACTAGACATCAAAAGAACATCAACAATGATCCTAAAAGACTGGCAGACAGGAAAGATGAAGATGAGAAAATCATAATTCCAAACTCTCAATTATCAATCTAGAATCAAATTCTTTAAGGTCATCATATGTTTGTCCTGTGCCTAAGTAGATTATTGGTTTCTGTGTAACGTAGCTCACTGATATTGCTGCCCCGCCTTTTTCATCAACATCTGCCTTAGCCAAAATAATAGCATCAATGCCTACTGCTTTATCAAATTCTTTTGCCTGCTCAACACAATCATTTCCAGTAATGCTTTCTCCTACAAAGATCTTAATGTCAGGCTTGCATACTCTTACTACCTTCTTTAACTCTTCCATTAGATTAGTGTTAGAATGTAATCTTCCTGCTGTATCAATAATAACAACATCCATCTGTTTTGCCTCTGCGTATTTTATTGCATCAAATGCAACTGCTGCAGGATCAGAATTATAATCATGCTTAATTAATTTAGTGTTCAATCGTGTTGCATGCTCTTCAAGCTGTTGTATTGCTGCTGCCCTGAATGTATCAGAAGCTGCTAACACTACTTTAAGATTTTTCTTCTGGAACATACTTGTCAATTTAGCTATTGAAGTTGTTTTTCCGGATCCATTGACTCCAATTACAGCAATAATATATGGCTTTTTTTTCTTTAATTCATGCATTAAGTCAATCTTCTCTATATCAAATAATTCAACAATAGAATCCTTTAGTCTTTTTAATATCAATTCCTCAACGCCTTTTCTGTTGATTTTTCCTGACATTAATTCCTTCTTCATGTCATTCTTTATCTTTTCAATAACCTCGACTGCAACATTATTCTCAAGCATCACTACCTCAAGTTCCCAGAATAATTCCTCAAATCTCTCCTCAGAAAGATTAAATTTTGTGAATGTTTCAGTGATCTTTGAAAAAAATCCCTCTTTCTCTTCTAGATATGGATGCCCAATTTTCTCAGCAACTGCTTCTTCAAGCACTTCTTTCTTTGTTTCAATCTTTGCTTCTTCTTTAACTTCAATTTTAGGTGCCTGAATTTTTATCTCAGGTTCTTTATGCAATTCAGGCTTTTTTTCATGAATTTTTACTTTTGGCTTCTCTTCTGCAATCTCTTCGTGTTTTTCAAGCTCTTCAAGCAATTCTTCTTTCTCTTCAATGATATCTTCTCGATCTTTTTTTCCAAAAATCTTTTGAAAGAATCCTCTTTTCTCTTCTCGCTTTTCTATTATCTTTTCTTCAACTACTGATTCCTTCTCGACTTCCTTAGTGAATTTTCCTACTGCTTTCTTTAATTTGTCTTTTAAAAACCCGAACATTTTATTCCTGAAGTTTTTTCAGCATATCATCAAGCTGTTTTTCCAATTGTTTCTTATAATCATTGATTTCAGAGAACTGTTTTTGCATCATCTCAATACTTTGATTAATGGTTTTTTCCACAACGACATTATTCCCAACATTTATGCTTAAATTTTGTGTGTCAGAGATTGTTCCTTTTACAAATATCCCGTTTGCTACAGGAAACAGGATCTCTGCATTATTATTCAGTGATTTCAATTCCATCAATGCTTCAATTGTATGTGCAACCTCATTTAATTGGCTATTAATGCTTTCAATTATTTTTTGCATCTGTTCTATCTGAAATTCAGCTGCTTGTATTTCTTGTTCATTCATTTTAATTAAACAACTCACTTACTGACTTATCATTATGGATATTTATTATAACATGTGAAAGGAACTTGGCCATGCTTAAAACCTTTATCTTTTTTGTCTCTTGGCTCAATCGTATTGTATCAGTTATGATTATTTGCTTTGCAGCACTTGATTCAAGTATATCAATTGCATTCCCTGAGAATACTCCATGAGTTGCCAATACATAAACTTCATTTGTTGATTGTGAAAGCCTTTCAACAGCCTTTACAATGCTATTTCCTGTATCTATTATATCATCAAAAATTATTGCTGTTTTTCCTTCAACATCACCTACAATATTATATATGTCAGATTCATTATGAGCGCTTCTTCTCTTATCAATGATTGCTAATGGGCAATTATTTAATCTTTTTGCTAGCTGCCTTGCCTTTTTTGTTGCACCGACATCAGGAGCGACAACAACAGGATCATTGATAGATAAATCTTTTATGTATTCTGCAAATAATGGTATTGCTGAGACTTCATCTACAGGAATATTGAAAAATCCTTGAATTTGTGGAACATGCAAATCAACAACTAAAACTCTGCTGGCTCCTGCAATGCTTAAAAGATCTGCAACTAATTTAGCTGTTATAGGCTCTCTAGGATCTGATTTCCTATCCTGGCGTGCATAGCCGTAATATGGAATTACTGCTGTTATTCTTCCTGCTGAAGCACGCTTCAGTGCATCAATGATTATCAATAATTCCATAAGATTATCATTAACAGGATTGCTCACGCTCTGGATAACAAAGACATCATCTCCTCTGATATTCTCTGATATTTGTACATAAATCTCTCCATCCCTAAATCTTTTCAAAATGTTTTTTGTTAAAGGCATGCCTAATAACGATGCAATGTCAGATGCTAATTTAATATTTGAGGATCCTGATATAAGCTTAAGATTCATTTTTTCATCAAAGCCTCTTCTGCATTCATTATCTCTGGACCACCAGACATGTCACCAATGACAAATCCCTTATCATTGCATAATATCCCTGATCCTACAAATGGATTACCCATATTAACAGTTCCAGTTGTAATATTCAATTTAAGTATCTTTGTTAATTCATCAGCTTCATCCTCTAGAATCTCATGATGACACAGTATGCCTCTTTTGTTATGAACAGCAAGACTTCCAAGATTATTAAGCCTAGCAATCCTGGCTTTATATGTTTTGACTTTAAGGTTATCTTTAATGAATTTAAGGTCCCTTTCACCATACTCATTGCTTAAGATACATGCATCATCTGTACAGATCATGTTATTGCCAAGACATGTTAGTTTAGTATCCATTACCTTATATTTTATCTTGTGCTTGTCTAATATCTCAAGTTCTTGGCTAAACGCTATTTTTGGGACAATAAGGCACTTATTATTTCCATTTAGAAGAACCCCTAATAATGATGTTCCTGCAATAGTCATTGGTATTACTTTAACATCTAAAGCTTCTGATATTGATTTATAGAATTTTTCCGGTACTTCTCTGCCTATTAAACAGTATTTTGATGTAGCAAATCCATATAATCCCACATTTGGATTGCTATTAAAGTTTGTAACAAGTATTTTCTGACGTTTTTGCATGATAAAAGGAAAAGAAGTATGTTTATAAATTTAATTGTCATTATATTCTGGTTTGCTAAGCTTAACACCAATAGTATCAAAATGTTTTTCTTGCTCTAAATCAATCTTTCTTTGGGTGTCAAGATGCAATAATGGAACAAAAGTAAGTACTTTGTCCTTTTTTGCATCACTTAATACTAATTCATCAAATGTGAGGACTTTATCCTTGGTCTTTTTATAGTGCTTCTGCACCTTATCATAAACCATCTGCATGCTCTTGCCTAAATCATACTTTTTTTCAGGAATCTTCATTTCAATCTTTTTTGCATTAAATTTATTTTTGTTTCTCTTAACCTCAACTTCTAATGCTTTTTCTAATGCATTAACAAGATCATAAACAGAAATTTTTCTTAATCTAGGTTGAGGAGATTTAGGGAATATCTGAGGTTTATCAGTATAGGATATAGGTGTATTTTCTTCAGCCATTAAGTTCTCTTCAGTAGCATTCATCATATCATCAAAATTAGGGATATCCTGCTCAATCAATATGTCAGATTTCATCTTAAGCAGTATTGCTGAAGCTAAAACCATTTTTCCTGAGATCCTGAAATCAAGCTCTTTAAGCTTTTGCATCATCTCAAGAAACTTTTGAGACAATAAAGAAACATCAATATCCCAGGGATCCATATGCTCATCCTCAATAAGCTTATAGATAATATCCTTCCAGCTTAATTCATCCTCAAAAAACAACAGGTTAAAGATCCTTGCATTTGTCTCATCCTTTGCCTGCTTTTTTCTCTCTTTCTCTTTTTTTTCCTGCTCTGAAAGCTTTTTAGCCATAATATAAACCTTTAAAGAATGAATATATAAATATTATTGTTAATTTAAACTATTTCCTGGCATTTCTCTTTCTCTTCTCTTTCTTGATTCTCTTTCTCTGCCACTTCCATCTCATCTGTTTCTTTTTCTTCCAACGTCTTGAGCTTCTCTTCAAATTAGACTTCACACAATGTTATTGTGCTATGTTAACCTCCGTATTGTTTTATTTAATAAGAGACTAAAGGTTTGTTTTTAAAGTTAATCCTTTTTACAGTATCTCCGATTGAGTTTCTTT
>DUIB01000005.1 GCA_013330595.1 Candidatus Woesearchaeota archaeon
TGACCGGTGGTTCTTGACAAAATAAAGACAGTTATCAAAGAATGAATTAAATGGGTCGGCTGGAACTTTCAATTCCTGAGGGAATTGTAGTTTCCCTCTGGGAAATTTGAATCCAGGACATCTACGGTTCAAAGAATGCCCGCATGTTTGCTGACAAACACTTCAGCGTAGCGCTCTCCCAGGCTGAGCTACCGACCCAAATGCAATGAATTGAATTAATTGATGATTTAAATATGTTTTGTTTTCAATGAATATTTTTTTTATTTAATCAAATATGTTTACATTAATATATTAATTTGCATATTTCTTCAACCATTCAATATCCTCTTTTTCTAGTTGAAACTCTTTTGTTGATTTGTCTAAATATTTCTTGTTGCTTAGGATCTTTATCAGATAGGGCATGTTATGCAGAATTCTTTTCTTTGATGTATGCGTATGACTTGCGATCTTTTCAGCTAATGCTTTCTTTTTTGCATTTTTTTGGTTTGCAATCCATATCTTGAGGATTCTTGATGTTGGCTTATACTGAACAAAATCCTTGTTTTTCTCTTTTTTGGAAAGTGCAATTCCCACTGATAACAAGTCATAGATATAGACATAATATCTGTAATATTGCCATCTTCTAATTCTTCCAAAATAAACATCAGCTATGCTTAAGTTTTCATAGGCATTTCTTATATCATTAATGTCCTTATATTCACTAGGCAGATTCTCATCAAGCCATAAGAATATCTTATCAATGTCTTCATCAACATTATCATACGCTCCTAAGGCAATATCTGCATTTGTAGTCTTGAAAACCTTCAGGAGAGCATTTATTATTGATTCCTCTTTCTCTCTTTCAGAAGTATTCTCGACATCCTTTTTCGTTATCTTCTTTGATCCTGATGAGATATTCTCCAGATCATTTAGCGCACTTCTTAAATCTCCTGATGATAATCTTCCGAGGTTATTTATTGCATCTTCATCAAATGTAATCTTTTCTTTTTTGCAGATCTGCTTTAAATGGTTCACAGTGTCAATAAAGCTTATTGCTTTGAATTCTACCATCACTGATTTCTGTCTTAGGCTATTGAATTTCTGATCCCAGGGATCATTGGCAGTCAGTATTATTGGATATCGTGATTCTTCTATTAGTTTGATGACAGTCGGAATTCCTCCTCTATCATTTGTTCCGCTTAATCCATCAATTTCATCTATCAATATTATTTTTCCTTTGCTGAATAATGATTGTTGTCTTATTGCAGGCAATAATATATTCTCTAATCCTTCTGTGTTTCGTGTATCAGAAGCATTGACCTCAATTATTTCCAGTTCAAGCTCTCTTGCCAATGCATGCATTGCGCTTGTCTTGCCTGTTCCAGAAGGACCATAAATCAATAATGCTTTTTTCAGTTTTGATTTATTATGATCAGAAACCTTTGTTTTTATCTTTCCTATCTGTTCCTGCTGTCCTATGACTTCAGATGTCTTTCTAGGCCTGTATTTGTCTGTAAATTGCATGATGAAAAGAATCAGTTGTTTTTTATAAATGTTGTCCAGAAAGATATGTGGGCATTATCTGTTGATATGGTTTCCTTCAGGATCAAGATGTGGCTGCATCTTGAATTGATGCTCTTTCATGTGCGAAGTGTCTCCGATAAGCTTGATTATGTAATTTTTCTTGTTTGTCTCAACAATAGTCAATGCAGTCGGCCAGACCATTATCTTCCAGAAATGTTTGCAGCTAACTCCAAGGAATTTGCTTAGGAAGAAATTGATCACATTTGCATGGCTTATGATCAAGATTTTGCTATCCTTAAGATTCTCTCTGATTATCCTCTTGAATATCTTGTTAAGTTTGAATTTTTCTTTTAAGACTTTTCTCCTCTTGACAAAACTTCTCCTTTTTGCTCCATTCACTTCAGAAGCAACCTCTCTCAGTTCAGACAAAATTATAACAGGACATCTCTGATATGATCTTACTTGTTTCAGTGTTTCAAGGCTTCTCTTCATGTCAGAACAATATATCTTGTCAAATTTTATTTTAGAAAGCCTTTTTGCAACAAGCTTTGCCTGCAACATGCCTTGCTTGTTCAATGCCGGATCAGGATCTAGCTTGCTTGGATCAAACTCTCCATGCCTAATAATGAATATTTCCATGATTATAAATTCCGATATGTTTTTATAAAGGTTATTATCTAGCATATTATGGTTGTCAGAGACACATGGTTTTATGAAGGAAGAAAAATAATCTCAGAATGGCATAATGCTTCTTCTTATAAAAATTTAAAGCCTATTACACAAGTTTATGGTCTATGTTTTTATAAAGATAAGATATTAATTGTAAGAAGTAGAAAAGATGTTTTTTGGAATCTTTCGGGTGGCGAGCCAGAAAAAAATGAAACACCGTTACAAGGACTATGTAGAGAAGTAGATGAAGAAGCATAAGCTGAAGTGAAGAGTGCTAGAATGTTAGGATATTCTAAAACTATAGAACCCCGGAAGATTGTCTATCAGCTAAGACATGTTGCAGAACTATCAAAGATAAAAGAATCTTCACCTGATCCTGACGGGGGAATAATAAGAAGGAAGTTAATTCCTATTAAAGATTTTAATAAATATATTCAATGGGGCGATGTTGGAAAAGCTATATTAAAAGAAGCATTGAAACATAGGAAATAATTTACTCTCCGATTATCTTCACTAACACTCTTTTATCTCTTTTTCCATCGAATTCTCCGTAGAATATCTGCTCCCATGGACCGAAATCAAGTCTTCCTTTGGTGACTGCAATAACAACCTCTCTACCCATGATTGTTCTCTTAAGATGTGCATCTGCATTGCTTTCTCCTGTTTGATGATGCTTGTAATCAGGCTTTTCAGGAGCTAAATTTTCTAACCAATCCAAAAAGTCCTTTTTCAATCCAGATTCTTCATCGTTAATGAATACAGACGATGTAATGTGCATACTATTTACTAAACATAATCCTTCTTTTATTCCTGATTCAAGAAGTGCCTGCTCAACCTTATCTGTAATATTCAGAATCTCTTTCTCATTCTTAGTATGAATAATAATATATTTTGTAGAACATTTCATTGCTAATCATTCCTGAGAAACTTCCTGTCTAAGGTATTGATAAACAGTAGGCTCGGTTGCACTATATTCCTTTACCATCCCTGGAGTCTCAACAATATTTGCAGTATATGCGCTGCCTGCTGAATCACTTGCAGGTGGAGCTGAGTTTATTGAGAACATGACAATAGCCACTATTAGTATTATACACACTATTGCAATGAAGTACATATTAGATGTAAGATTCTTTGATGATTGTTCTTTCTTATGTTTTCTGCTCATAGAAGTATTATTGGAACCATAATTTATAAATTTTGTCAAATAATCATAATTTGCTTTATTGCCTAGCGAATCTTGATGATAACATGCTAAATCACTAGACTCGTCATAACATCTAATGCATAAACTGTATGAGCGCAATAAAGCAAATATCAAATACTGTTAATATAGCTGATTTTGTCTTTGTATCCATTTAGCTTTGCTAATCTTGATATTGCCTTATCAAAACTGCTGCCATACTGGGCTGCTTTTTTAGGTCTTTTAGAGTATTCTTTAAGATAATCTAAAGCTGTTTTTCTAAGAATCATTTTGCTGCCTTCTTTATTTATCTTGTATTTGATAGGTATTCTTAGCGCATATTCAATAAGCTCTTTATCAAGAAAAGGTGTTAAGAATTTGAAATTCATTGATTCTGAGATTCTTGAATCTCTCAACAGATCCCTTTGATGCATCTTCAATAATCCATTAAAGCATTCCTGATTTGTAGGATTATTTTTATGTCTTTCATATCCTGCAAACAATTCCTCTGAACCAAGTCCTGAAAAAAAGAATTTCTCTTTGTTTGATATGGAATATGCAGCTAGTTCTACACTACCGACTCCGATATTGACGATCTTGTTTATGTTAGAATTTTCTTGTATGCCTTTAAGAATCTTTGCTGTCTTTTTTATGATTTCCTCTGCTTCCTTCAGATTGAATATCTTTGTTTTGAATTCATAATCATTAAGTTTAAGGAATTTCGCTACTTTTTCAGCATGTTCTATGTCTTCTGGAACTTCCATATTCCCATCCTGAAAACCAACAGTATAACAAGTGAATCTCACTTTATGTTTCTTGCATATCGCAGCAATCAAGCTTGAATCAAGACCTCCTGAGAAGAATATTCCGACATGATCAATGCCTTGAATCCTTTGCATAATTGCATTCTCAACTAATTTGATTAATTCTGCTGTAATTTTTTTTTTAGAATCATTTAGTTCTTTAATAGGCATTAATTCATTTACTATTTTTATCCATTTATCTTCTAGGATTAATCCTTTGTCTTCAAATAATTCGTTCACGAAAAAAAGAAGTTTCAATTGTTTTTAAATTTATTCACTCTCAAACACTGCAAGTTCTTTATGCTCATATCCTTTAGGGCAGGGAACACTCTCAAATAGGATGAATCTGTCGACAATGAATTCTGCTTCATCATATTTTATTTTTAATAATGTATTTTTCCAATGAGTTTCATTATCTGTTATTAATGATTTTGCTCTCGCAATCGTGATGTGAGGCATGAGCTTTTCCCTGAAATTGAAGTTTTTACGTGTATCATGCTGTAAATTCATGAAATCCTGATTCTCTTCAAGGCCAATCCATATAACTCTTATCTTTTTATCAGAGGGAAAGAATCCGTAACCTTTTGTTTTAAGATTGAATTTATTGTATCTTACTTTCTGCAATTTACTTACTATATCCTCAGATCCAAGCAATTCTCCTAAAAATGCTATAGATAGATGGACTTGGTCAATCCTCACTGGCCTGAAATCTTCAGAAAGCATTGACTGATATTCTCTCACAATATTTATCACATTTTCTGGCAACGGAATTGCTATAAATAGTCTCATTTTTATACGTCAGAAATACCACTCATCTATGATGAGCGGATAAGCTATTCTTATCCTTCTGATATACATGAACTGGTATTTTTGATCGTGATCAAGAACAAGCTTGATTGCTAGCAATCATGCCACCGGTCCGATGAAAATGAAGACATTTTCAGCGTGCCAAAATCTGTGATTTTGTGCATTTGACCGGTGGTTCTTGACATTTCATATACAGATCCAATATATTGAAAACTACTGAACTTATACTTATTATTTAATTTCTGCAGAATGACTTTAACCGAATGATATTTTAAGTATTCATTTCCTATGGATAGCATTAATTCCAGATTTTCCTCTGGAAGATGCTTTAAAGAGATGTTATGGATGCCTGGTATTGTGTATTTTGAGTTAAATGATACGGTTTGGTATTCTTTGTCGAATATATTCAATGTTTCTCCATTTTCTGTTTTCTTCAATTCATATTCAGATTGCTTGAAATAATCCTCTAGCAAATTAGTTATGTCTCTTTTTATATTAGATTTTATATTAATACCAACACCAAGCCAATCTTTACCACTTTTTAGACCATTAATGGTTGCTTCAATGATTGTTTGCAATAAAGTTTCATCAAAACTTTTTTTGTCCATATTAACAGCTTTATAAACGATTATTTATATTTTTCGAAAATTTTACGGTTATAAACGGAAAATTTGCGATTTTGACAGGGATAATTATTTATAGATTAAGATATTCCTTAATTCATGTCAAAAACAATCAAAATAAATCTAGACAGGGAAAAAGGGGAAAAACTCTATAATCAAATAATCAAGAAATACAGTTTTAATTTCTCCTTGCAATATCCCGACAAAGCGGTGCTTCCTTTAGAGGAATTTGCAGAATTCTATTTTAGGAGTTCGACTCTTGATGATAAATCTCTCAAAGAACGTATTAGAATTGCATATAATGATGCTGTATCAGCAGGCATACATCAAATATTTACGCCAAATGCAAAAGGATATTCAAGTTTAAAAGAGTTCTTTGAGGATAAGGGAAAAATAATGAATGATTATATTTTTAAGGCATTCTTTTGTAATCAATTTGCAAAAAAATATACAGAATCTACTAAGTCAGTGAAGGATATAATAGAATCAGAGGAAAAATATTGGAGCAAACAGATAAGTAACATGTCATCGGATGGTAAATTGTCTGACACAAAGATTCTCGCCGCTCTGCAAGAATTCATAAAATCTTAGATTAAATTTTTAAAACCCTCATCTTTCTCTTAATTATGCAGATAGGTATAATAGGAAAGCCAAATACGGGAAAAAGCACATTCTTCAAGGCAGCTACATTAATGGATGTCCTTATAGCTAATTATCCTTTTGCAACCATCAAGCCAAATCATGGTGTTGGATTTGTGAAGATTGATTGTGTTGACACATTCTTTAAGACTCAGTGCAACCCGAGAGAAGGGTTTTGTGTTAATCATAAAAGATTCGTGCCTGTTGACATTATTGATGTTGCTGGGCTTGTTCCTGGAGCTCATGAAGGCAAAGGACTTGGAAACCAGTTCTTAGACGATTTAAGACAGGCAGATGCATTGATTCATTTAGTGGATTTTGCAGGGACCACAAATGAGAAAGGAGAAAGTATAGAGGCTGGAAGCTATGATCCTGTAAATGACATTATATTCTTGGCAGAAGAAATCGATTACTGGTATCTCGGAATAATCAATAAAGGCTGGGAGAGGTTTGCTAGACAAATCCAGCAGGAGCATACTGATCCTGCAAAAGCACTTGGAAAACAGTTATCAGGATTAAAAGTTACAGAGGAAATGGTTGAGGATGTTATTAGGAAATTAAATCTTCCAAAAGAAAAATTAACTTCATGGACAGAGGATGATTTGATGAATATTGCAAAATCATTAAGGAAAATCACCAAGCCAATGATAATTGCAGCAAACAAGATGGATATTCCTATAGCTAATGAGAATTATAAGAGAATAAGGGCTGAATATCCTGAATTGATTATTGTTCCTTGCTCTGCAGAGTCAGAGCTTGCATTAAAAGAGGCTGCAAAGCATCAATTAATAAAATATATTCCTGGTGATAAAGATTTTGAGTTTATTGATGAGTCAAAGCTAAGCGAAAAACAGAAAGCAGCATTGAATTTTATTAAAGAAAATGTGTTAAAACAATTTGTTGAGGGAACAGGTGTTCAGAATTGCTTGAATGCGGCAGTCTTTAATCTGCTTAAATACATTGCAATATTTCCAGGAGGAGTGAGCAAGCTGACAGATCAATATGGAAGAGTGCTTCCTGATTGCTTCTTAATGCCGCTAGGAACAACAGCACTTGATTTTGCATTCAAATTACATTCTGATTTCGGCAATAATTTCATCAAGGCCATAGATGTCAAGAAGAAATTACCTGTGGGAAAGGATCATGTTCTCAACAACGGCGATGTGATCGAGATACATGCAGCGAGATAGATTTTGTTTTTGGTAAAATATTTACCATTATTTTAGTAAAATATATAAATAAAAGAGAATTTCTACCTATATTATGGTAAAAATAGATGTTTTGTTTGAACAAGGAATGATCTCAAAGATATCTGAATTAGAGAAAACACGCTATATTAATTTCTTCACAAGTTCATATAAAGACAATCTGCAGCATTCAAAATATGTAATGTCCAAATATCCTAGGTGGAGCATAATATCTGGATACTATGCCATTCATGATTTGACTAAATTATTATTGGCAAAAAATTTTGGCATCAAGGTTGATCTTAAAGTCCATACTACCACAATAATTGTCCTCAAGGATTTGGTGAAGAATAAGCAATTGATAAATCTGTTAGACAAAGGGCATAAAGAGTTCCTTTCTTTGGCAAATGATTTGGCAGATGCAAAAAGAGAAAGAGTAAAGGCGCAATATTATACTGGCTCGGAATTCATGCATAGGCAGTATCTCTCTAGAGCAAAAGAATTTCATGAAAGCATAGTCTTACCATATATAGAAAGAATGAAACCACTGATAAAATGATAATACCATTGTTTGATTTAGGATTAGTGAAGGTACTGACAGTTTTCTCCCTGGCACCAGGCTCAAGATTTAGTAGGGATGATATTCAAAAACACACCAAGATGAATAATGTGATGCTTGACAATGCCCTGACAATGCTCATAAACATGAAATTATTATTGAAGGAAAAAAGAATGATAATGTTCAATCAAGAATTTATTCAGATTCTGAAATTGATATCGGATGATCATTCTAAATTAAAAAAGATACCTCTAGATGCATATTTCTCCATTTTAGAATTGCAATCTTATCTTGTTAAGATAAAATCAGCTGAAACATACCTATTCGGAAGTTATGCTAAGCT
>DUIB01000004.1 GCA_013330595.1 Candidatus Woesearchaeota archaeon
TGATCCCAGAGAAATACACAGTATTTCTTGGGCCAAGAAATTCATAGGAATTTCTTTGGCGTGATCAAGAACAAGCATGATTGCTAGCAATCATGACACCGGTCCGATGAAAATGAAGACATTTTCAGCGTGCCAAAATCTGTGATTTTGTGCATTTGACCGGCGGTTCTTGACACGTTCATTTTGGAACAACACAGTTCATTCTATAACAGATGAATCAACAGCTTGTTCTATAAGAACATCTCAAACAGGAAACCGCACAAAACGCGCATAAAAGAAAAACATTTAAAAAGAATAAAGTCGAGAAATAAGTAAAATGATAAAAGAGGGGAAGATAGGGATAATTGTTGTTCTAATAGTTCTCGCGACCATTCCTGTATATGCGGCTATTGGTGACAATAAATTAAATAAATACAATGGCCCCGGTGGCATTTCATTACTTGGTTCTGGCGCATATTCTGGTAAGGATAATTTTCCACTTGATATTCCTTATCAATTTTCCGGAATACCAGGAACAAGCTCAGATGATGATTATTCGTGGAATACGCTTGTGTATCTAGATGAATCAAAAAGCATATTTTTTAGATTTGATGAAGTTGATGATGGTGTGAAGATATATTTGTATCCGATAAAGAGCGGGGGCTATGATGGAAAGAAATTAACTAGCGCAGCTGCTTATATCAAGTATAATGATTTAATTAGTGTAGTGCAGCATTCTCCTTTTACAATAAAATTTAATGATGTTCAAAAGGGTTTCTATAGGCTTTTAATAAACCACAATAATAAGGGCGGATCCGGAGATCATAACCGATATCTATATAATTTCCGACCTGTAGACTCAAACAATAATAATGTTGCTGTTAGTTATTATTTTCAATTATTCCATAGCGAATTAGAGAATAATGAAATCCCGTGGAGTGCTGCAAGCGGAAACGAAGAATTAACATTTGATTTGTCAGATATTTCTGAGGCAGATTTTTTGAAGTTGGATGGAGATGTTCAAAAGGAAATATGCGTAAACCTGCAAGGGAAATTTTGGTATGATTCTGTTTTCACGCCCTTAGCTTCAACCCCCTTGCCTCTGGATAAATATTGTTGTGGTGATGATGCTACGAGTGATTTCGGGTATATTATTAAAGCAATAGACAATAAAAGATATATATGCAAAGATATTGGCTGGGATGAATTAAAAACCGAGCAGAAAGAATGCATAGATCCTGATACAGGAACAGGATTGTCAAATACAGATTTTAATTTTGATATCGTGAGCCAATCTTATTTTGTGAATAATGCTTCGGATGGTTCAGATGCGTGCTGTGGTAATGATCCAGGATGTAGCAATAAATATGCTGCTTGTTTAAATATATCTCCCTCAGAATGTGCTAACTTTGCTAGTTACGGTTGTCGGTACACGCCGCCAGGTCTTGGCTGTACCGGAGGTCAAATTTGCTTAGGTTTTAATATGATTTCTGGATGCACCGTGTGGGGAGATTGTTCGGACTATACTACTCAAACATCCTGTGAGCAAGCAGTTTATGTCGTACCTACTCCTGGAGGATCATTCAATCCCTGTACATGGGGCAATACACCTAACGGACAATGTACAGGAACTCTTAATATTAATTGCGCATCTTTAAATTCAGAAGATTGTCAAATTAATTCACTAGCATGCAATGCTGTCGGTGGATTCGGAAAAGATTACGGATATATTACTCCGGACAAGAGATATATCTGCTATAATCAAAAGTATGATTTAGTGGCTCCGACCGAAGATGATTCTTGGAAATGGATTGATGCTAGAAATCCACAAGAGAGCTTTAAAATATTAACTTTAATGTCACAATACCCATTAGCAGAGTATAATGTAGATATTATATCCAATTCTAAAGAATGGAATTATTGTAATGCCTGGCCTTATATTGCAGAAGATCAAGGATTAAAAGGAAAAGCTATTGATGAAGGAAAATCCTTTGATCCTGTTACCCAAAGTAATGAGATTGAATGTAAGGTCTTGATGACTACGATATTTTCACCAACAATATTTAGCGATTGTTCGGGACCTCTTTCCTCTAAGAAGAATTGTTGTGAAGCACCAAACAACATACCAGTGTCATATGAAATTGATGAGTTATACTCTTGTACATCAGAATGTTATGGCGATAAAGCAGGTAGCTATGTCAATATTGATTGTGACCCGAACGATGATATTCTCAAATATTTCTGTGAGGATTATTCTCATATCATGCCTACAGGAGAAGATGGTCAATTGTATGATAAGAGCTTGTGTTTATTTGATGGAGGTTCATGCATAGATGATCCTGAATACGATGATACTGAAAGTTGTCAATTCAATGAAGGAACAACATGTGAAGATGAACAGTTTTGTGTTTTAGGATTTTATATAAATACTATGAAAGAAGGAGAGAAAGAAAAATGTTGCTTCAGTCCAGAAAATCAAGAGATCTGTAAGGATAAACCAAGTGTTTTATCTGAAGATAGATGCATTGAATTAGGAGGAAAAGTTTATGATGATTCTGTACAGAAGTGTTTCGGTGAAAATGTTTCAATACCTGGAAGCCAAAATAGGTGCTGCTTTTACGAGTTGTATTCTGAATATGATCCTTCTGATTTACAATTATTTGATAGTTTTACTCCTGAAGCATACATTTGCTATAAAGAGCAGAAAAATAATTTGCTATCAGAATGCGCTTATGATGTTACTGGTCCAACATTAAAAAGTTTTTATCCTGAACTGGGTGACAGATTAGCTGTCGATCTTGTTTCTAGGAGGATATATACACAGGGTTCAAGACTGCACTCAGTTAAAACTTATGATGAGTTTGTCAAAGGAGTATCGCTTGATAGAGTTAAGAAAATCATGGTAAGAAAATCAGGGTCAAATAGAGGTCATACAGACATTAATGATTTAGATTTAAGTGTGGAAAATTTCTCATTTTTAGAATTTGACATATTATATCCTATTAATAAAAATCCCGAAGTTATCTTAAATACACAAGGAACAGAAGGCCCCACACCACACACCTTAGGAAATGTTAAAAAATTTGTTACAGGTTCTGGAGCAGGAAGGAGATGGCAGCATGTTGTTATTCCTTTAGCAGAAATCAAAGGCCTATATGATTCAATAATCTTTAAGGATGATTCTCTAAGTACATCTTCTACTTATTCAATATTATTAGATTCAATAGTCCTTGTTCCATCAACACAAATCGACTTATCGGCTAATACAAAGAATTATTATTGTACCGGTCCTTACACTTCTTGGATTGATAATCTTGATCCGACTCCAAAAATAATTCAAGATAATAATCCGAATACATTAGGCCCTTACAAGTATGCTTGTGAGGCCCAGGCTTCTTTTGATTGGACAGGACATTATTGTTGTGGAGATGATAGTTATTATTATAAGGAATATTTTAGTGATTCAGAAAAAGGTTGTTTTGATGGAACAAAAATATTGAATGATTGGACTGTGAGCTATGCATATAATGTTAAGGAAACGCAAAATTCATTCAATGATTTTGAATATAAAGATATCTTGTATTATCAAAATAAATTCATTGGATGTCAGGTTCCTACCGGCAAATATAATTACCTAAATGTAAGTTATGGTGAACAGACGACAACAACCAAGTTAGTAAATACATTTGCGAATAATCAATGTGCAGTAAATGGGTCATATTATTGTATGGATCAGGCATGGAGGAAGAATGTTCAGGGAATATATTCATGGAATAATTTATCATTAAAGTCAGCCCCACCAGGAGCTGATTTGATTATTAATGGAGATTTCGAAGGCGATGCACCTCCTATAAGAGATAAATTTTTGGGCGATGTGAAATCATGAACCTATGGATATTAATATTATTTGGAATGTTTGGAGGATTAGTACGAAACCTTGTTGGATTAGCTAAGAATAAAGTATTTACAGGAAAAAAGAAATTCAGCAATGTAAAGTTTTGGATTCCAATGATCATTTCAGCAATGATAGGCGCTTTTTGCGCATTATTGACAATTGAAGATTATAGGATCGCATTGCTGGCAGGCTATGCAGGAACAGATCTAATTCAAGGACTATATAAGATGACAAAATGAAGAAGATAATATTATTATTAGCATTGTTGATAATTACCATTAGTTATAGTTATGCATTGCCTGAATGCTATTGTGTAAATGGTGAACCGGTTCATCAACCGACTTGTGTTATTGTAAATAATTTTTGTGCTAAATCCCCTGCTACATGCACTGTAAATTGCAATAATGCGATTTGTGGAAATAATATAATTGAAGGAGCAGAACAATGTGATTATAATGAAGCAATTCCAAAAAGCGCATCCAATTTAAATGGTAAAACATGTCAATTATTAGGATTAGGATTTACTGCCGGGAACTTGGCATGTAATGTTGATTGCACATTTAATACAGATCAATGTACAACATGTGGAGATGGAAGTCCTGAACTCCCTGAAGAATGTGATAAAGGGTCATCTGGGAACGGGGATTGCCCTAAATCTTGCAGCAATACATGTGAAATTAATGTCTGTCCTGCATCGCTGGTGTGTGGAGACGGAATATGCTCACAGAATGAGAATACTGAAAAGTCTTGCCTTGCAGATTGCGGATACAAGGGATGGAATACTGTCCATGATGTTTGGTTTATCTCTGATAAAAATCAGCTGACGGCAAAAGGACAAGGAGTGATTTATTCAGATTCTTTTGATTTGAAACTAGGATCGACTTACACTTTCAGCGGAAAGATATTTGGCACTAATTGTGGTAAGATTGATTTATACAATGGGCAATGTTTGAGTGGTAAGGATTGGACAGACAAAAGTTGTTTTCCTAATGCAGAATTGCCAGTAACAGGAGGAAGTGCACAAATAAACATCAAATTCAATCAACATAATGTATCAGGTTATCTTAAGGATGTCCGAATAAGAATAACAGCAACCGCAGCATGCGCATTTGATGATATTTCATTAAAAGATATAACTAATGGCATCGAATATTCTCTTCCTACTGAATTATCTTCTGTTTCATCCTGCTGTCCCTTAGATTATTGTTGGAATGGAACAGGCTGTATTAATAGCAATTTATGGACCACTAATTCAAAATATCCCCCTATATGGAATAATATCTTTAATATTCGATGGCTTAATGCTCATGTTAATGCAAGCAACAGTCAAGATGCAACAGGATATAGGTGTGTGATGAATGATGATGGGATTGCTGAATGGATCCCTGCTCAGATAAAATATGATTGGGACTTCAATGAATCAGGATATTGCAATAAGCAGTCAGACTGCTTTGTTGGAAAAGGTCAATCCTATGGAAATGATGCTAGCTGTATTGCCAACAGATCATTTGTCAATGATTCAGGAGTTATTGAAAACGGCAATCATTATTGTTATGATGGCTCCTGGACTACGAGAACACACATCATTGCAACCGCAATGCAGAATTTTACTCAAAAACCATTCATACTATATTGTGATACTCAAGAGAGGATATCTAATGATGTGCAAAAGAATATTGAACTCGGCAATGGATGCACAATGATAATCAAAGAGGATGTTAAAGAAGAACAAGTCATTTTAGGAATTAATGTAGAGAATACGAGCAATAATCATTCATTAGATGTAATAACCACGATGGTTAAAAACTTTGCAGCCTTAGTTACAGATGATGACGTGGAAGCAGAACTTTATAAGCATTTAACCAGTCACTTCCAATTTGATGACCAGGATGATTGCGCTAAAACATCTAATAGTCAATACCGCTTATGTGTTGATTACACAGGCAAAAGCGATGATAATCCAGGATTATTCATCTATTACAACAACCAATCCCACTATATATTGGTATCTGATAGAGCAATAAAAGCAATTGACCAGACATTCTTAGAGAGAGTTTGGGGATCTATCAAGAACTTCTTCCTTACACTGTTCAGGGTACCTTCAACATCATCATATACTATAATCAATAGGACAGCAAACTATGATAGGATTTATCTGTTGAAGAACAATTCATTGACTGTGAATGCAATCGAGGAAGCAAAATATGATGAATATTTATCAAAGATCATGACATACATGTATATTGATTATAATGGCACATCAGACAATACACTGAATATAGATTATATCAACAAAACACTCCAACCATTGACTTATGATTATAATATTAATAAAAATCGTCAGGGGATAATCCTGATCTATAATAATCCAAATGAGATTTGGCCTTATCTGACAGCAATGCTGAGAGACAGATAAGCTTTATTGCGCTCATATAGATGTTACATAGATTGTATATCGAGTTACAAAGAAATTGTACACACAATTTCTTGTTCAAAGAAATCATTTGATTTCTTGAACTGAAAATCCATGATTTTCATGTTCCAAAAATGTAAAACATTTTTGTTATTTGTAATGGTTTATTTACTAAAAGATTCGCAAGGCTGAACCAATACTTTTTTAAATTCTAGGTCAATCCAATAATCATGGAATCATCATTATGGACTGAAAAGTATAGGCCAGAATCATTCTCAGAAGTCAAGGGACAAAAAGAGATAGTTAAGAGGATAAAGGCATTTGTTGACCAGAAGAATATGCCTCATTTATTGTTTGCCGGTCCCGCGGGGACAGGAAAAACAACATTATCATTAGTTGTTGTCAAGCAGTTATATAAGGATCAATGGCATGAGAATTTTCTTGACCTTAATGCAAGTGATGAAAGAGGAATTGATGTTATAAGAGTCAAAGTTAAGGAATTTGCAAGAACAAAAGCAATAGGAGATGTCCCCTATAAGATAATACATTTAGATGAATCAGATGCATTGACAAAAGAGGCACAACAAGCATTGAGAAGAACAATGGAGAATTATTCTGCAACATGTAGATTCATATTAAGCTGCAATTATTCTTCTAAGATCATTGAGCCGATACAATCAAGATGTGCCGTATTTAGGTTCAAGCCATTGGCAAAAGAGGATATATTTGAAATAATTGATGGCATTGCAGGAAGAGAAAAACTGAATATTGATACAAACGCAAAAGATGCCTTAGTAGAGGTCTCAGATGGAGATGTAAGGAAACTTGAAAACATATTGCAGGCATGCGCTGTATTAAGCAACAAGATCTCAGAAGATATTGTGTTTGAGGTTGCAGGATATGCAAGGCCTAAAGAGATGTCAGAGATACTTGAATATGTCATAAAGAATGATTTTGTAAAAGCAAAAAATAAACT
>DUIB01000008.1 GCA_013330595.1 Candidatus Woesearchaeota archaeon
CAATTTCAAAATCTTTATAAATCACCCTTTAATCCTTCTGTAATATTTGATTTTTATTAAAAATCGGTTTGAGCGATTTTTAATTCCAAAAATTATTAAAATTTTTGATAAATTTGGAGGCTAAAATGGATCCTACAAGACCAATAGATGCATTGAACAATGCACGAAACAAGAAGGTTATTATTGAATTAAAGAATGGAAGACAATATGTCGGCATATTAAAGGCGTTTGATATTCATATTAATTGTGTTCTTGAGAATGCTGAGGAAAGAGTTGATAATGAAGTCAAGAGGAAGATGGGATCAATATTCATCAGAGGAGATACTATTACTATCCTTACAACTGAGTGATGTAAATGACTAAAGGAACTGCTTCAATGGGTAAAAAGTCTGGTGGCAAGAATCATATAAAGTGCAGACGATGCGGAAAACACTCAAGGAATATTTCAACAGGAGTCTGCAGTTCATGCGGCTATGGAAAGAGTTCAAGATTAAGAAGATATAATTGGAAAAGAGCGAGCAAAAAATAAAATGGTAATAATACAATCTAAATCCAAAAGAAAGCCTTCAGGAGCAAGGTATAAGTCTAAAATAATAAAGAAAAGGCAACATCTAGCAGGAAGACATGCAGCATTGACAAAGATTGGCGCAAAGAGAGTTCAAAACATCAGGGCCAGATCTCACATATCAAAATTAAGATTATTGACTATTGATAAGGTGAATCTTTATGATCCGAGTTCTAAATCATATGCAGTAGTTGAGATTAAGAATGTTAATGACAGTCCTCAAGACAAAAATTTCATCAGAAGGAAGATTATGAGTAAAGGATCAATTATTGAAACAGCCAGAGGCATTGCAAAGATTACAAATAGGCCTGGACAGGATGGAATGATTAATGCTGTTCTGGTAGAAAAATAATTCCAAGCAAGATTCTAATACATGTTTCTCCTTTTTTGAGATACATAATAGATAAACATCGCCACTGCAACAATTATGATTACTGTAACCCAAGCCCATATTCTATTGTCTTTCTGTGGAATTGTGCTCTGAACAACTTTTTCATCTGATACGCCTACTGCTGCTGTCTTTTCTTCAACACCAATCTTAGGCTCTTCAACTGGTGTTGTTGCTGCTCCTGTTACTGGTGCAGGTTGAGCCTCTGCTACAACTGCAAATTGGCTGAATCCAGAGGTTGTTGCCTCATAATAAACATATGTGCTATCCTCGCTTAATTTCTTAGTATCTAGTTTCTCCCATTTATTATTTGCATATCTTGCAAGGAAAACATTATGATTTAACTTATCACTAAGCCATGATTTCTCGATCTTAAATTTAATTTTAGCACCTGATAACTGCATATTTGTTACATCTATTTGGAAATATTTGAAGACAGTTCCTGTGAATGGCTCTTTTGGTGTTGTTACTTCAGTAAATTTGACTTGTGCATTCTTCAATGATGAAACAACATCTAATATTAAGCCATAGACAGGCAACCTATCTGATGTAATGTCAATGCTCTTTAAGCCTTTTGTTAAGTCCGGATAAATGAAAATCTTTGTCTCTGCAACTGCAGGCGGTATTTCATCGTCATCATTATCGCTTGATCCGCTGCTGCTGCTTGATGATGCTTCATCAAGTGTTATATCCAATGCAGTTTCTGATGCATACCGGAAATATGTTGCTCCATTGTTTGCATTTGCATAAAATACTATATTATAATCATCAGCATCAAAGTCTTGTGTGTCCCATTCAATCACATAATGCAATATCGGATTAGATGAATATCCATAGCCAAATCCTTGGCCGAATGATGTATTTACTGTTGTGGTGGTTCCATTTACATCTACACCAAATCCATACCCATATCTTGAAGCATTCGCATACACATAATTACTATCATTCAGTGTTACTGTGAAGCCATCACACAATGACCCTCCTGACAAGTTTGTACCGTCAATATCAAAAACACATTCAACAGAACCATTAACTAGGATACTAATATTCTGTATTGGTATATTTTCTCCTGCACTATAATCAATAGTTGCATTGAATGAAATGACATCTCCAATAGTTGCATCTCCTGTTAATGCCTCGCCATCAACCATTGGCGTTGATAATGTGATCTCGACTGCTTTTGTCGGGCCTGAGAAGATAAGAATTCCTATTACAAAGAATGTCAAAATAACTGAAATCACTCTTGAGTTATTCTTTTTAGTCATTGATTGCTCACACTCACCATAGATTTATTATCTTTGATATTACATATTTAAATAGTTTTCTATTTTGAAAGGCTGTTTAAGGCAAAATAACCGAAAAGCTTAAAAATACCTTAAGCTATGGTTATTGATAATGTCAAGGGGGAAGAGTGTGAGGAAGAAGAATTCTAGCAAATCAGAGCTTGAGGCCTTAAGAAAACACAATGAAGAATTAAGAGCAGAAATAGAGAAAAAACATGCAGAATTACATCAAGCATACACTGATGTTAAAACATTAAAAGAACATATATATGTGCATGAACCAAAAGAGATCCCAAAATACCTGAAGATAATCATTCCATTGATAATACCCTTGTTAATTATCGGATATATTGTGTATAGCAATGTGAGATCTCCAGATGATATCTATACAATTAAGGTTGGGAGCCTAGGTGATAATGACTCTTCAAGAGAATTTTATCTAAATCAAACACCTGATCTTGGTGTTGCACAGAGCTATGACAGAAAATCATTCAGAATGCTGAATGGAATAACATATGCAGTGTTTAAACCCAAAGCGATCTTAAGAAATAAATTAATTACAGTCTCTGTGACTGGAGAGAATGTTTCAATAGTTCCTCCTGTGATCAACTTCAGTTATGAAGATTATGCATGGGATCTAAAACTGGACTCAAATTCTGGAATAAGCAAGCAATGGAAGACCTATCCTGAAAATAAAACAATAGAAATAAAAGAAGATTGTGGAGCATACTTCGATGGAAAAACAAGATTATATCTCTCTGACACATATGATGAATATGAAGCAGGTCCTTTTACAGCCTATGCAGAATGGACTCCTCAAAAGAGCAATGAAAGTTTCCAACAAATCATCGGACATTATAATTGGGAGTTGATACAGAACGAAAAACATCTACAATTTTTTATTGGAAGAATGAATGATAAGAATGGCTCATTTTACTACTTAACTTACCCTATAACTAATGATTTTTTTAATGAATCACACAATGTGATAGCTATCTATAGTCCGAAAATTGACAATTCAGAGTATGAAGGCTATGCTGAACTAATTGTTGATGGAATGTTAGTGAGTAGAAAAAATATCAAAAAAGATGTTATCTGGCCTAACTATAATAATGCAGTAGATTTATCTATTGGAAGAAGCATGCACTCAGAAAAATATTACATTGGCTGTATAGGCAGAGCAATGATTATCAATGAAGCTTTAGGCATTATCCCAAAAAACATAGAAATCTTTGCTGAGGGTGAAGAGTTTGTCATCCCTATTGTAGGCAATGGCAATCTCGAAAAAGTGCGTTTGGTAGTAAAAAATGGTTAGGGATTTTCTTATAAAACATATTTATTTAATTAATCAGATAGCTAAAAATATAACTTTATTTATTGTGGCATTATTCATACTTGAATGGACTAATCTATTGAATGTTCATAAATTTGTCAGCCTCAAATCACTCTATGCAACTGCGATAGCTTTTGCCACCATATGGTTTTTATTAATCTACAGAGAGAGCAGCAATAAGACTCTATTGAAAAATATTATTAAATACATATTCATGACATTATTATTATTTTTATTATTATCGATACATAAATGGGAAGCAATATCATGGTTAAATGAACAACTGCTAAATCTGCAATTCTATATAACAACCCTATTTATTGCAGTGGGAATAATATTATTTTGGCTGTATCGCGAAAAAGTCAATGACAATGAAGAAAGACAGGAAGAAGAGCAAGAACAATATAGGAAAAAGGAATTTGATAATAAATATCCTTTTTTTGGCGGATTCAACATTTCCTACAATATTATCAGATATTGGAAGGAAAATAAATATATATTAAGCCTTCAACAAATCATCTTAAGCCCATTCATTTTTCTTTCAAAACTAGTTTATTATGTAATAAGATGGATGTACTCCGAAGGATGGGTATATAGTGGACTTTTAATCGGAATAATTTTATTAGGCTTTACATTACGCATATGGAATATAGGATATCTCGCTCCAGCAGGAGACGAGTTTAGGCATTTAATAGCAGCAAAAAGATATCTAACAGAAGGATTCTTCCAGTACCCAGGAATAATATCTACATGGCTTATTATAATAGTAAAAAAGATCTTCAATACATCATCATTATTTCTAATGAGACTGCCTTTTGTCATGGCAGGAACAATATCTATTGTGTTTATGTACAACATCGGCAAATTATTCAGCAAAAAAGCAGGTGTTGCTGCGGCATATTTGCTTGCATTTTTGCCATTATCCATAGGAATATCTGGATATATAAGAAATTATGAAATATTATTGATGATATTCATCATATTTTTGTATTACATATTAAGAAATAAAGGTACAGATAAAAAATTCTTCATAACTCTAGTTTATGTGGCAGGTTTACTTGCCTTAATTAACATAGGGGATTACTCAGAATGGGTACAAACCATAGATCTGTTAATATTAATTATCACTGCTACATATATTTTTTCCATTATTCTAAATAAATATGTGAAAAATGATTTATCCAATATAATCATAAGGCTATTCTTAAGCATTGTCACTTTTATTATCGGAGCTCACCTAATACCTGTTTTAACACATTTAAGTTTAAAAGAGACTCCTACCTTGCAGTATCTTTTTTTCCTTAATTATCATCATACCACATATTTGTGGTATTTACAATTTATACCTTACATTATTGTTTTAATATTGATTACTTTCCCAGTATTTTACAATATCAAGGAATCCAGAATCTATTCCTTGGTATTCACATTTCTCTTTGCTTCATACACATTCATATTCTATTTTTCTGCCCCAAGAACATTCCAACCAAGATATTTCTATATATTCATGCCATTAATTATATTATTAATCTCTGTCAGTTTTAATTATATTTACAAGATTATAAAAAATAATATAATTATCAAAAATAACTTTTCGTTAATAGTGCCGATAATTCTTTTCTTATTAATATTCAACCCGTATAATGCTGTTAACAACACAATAACTACGAAAAAAGGGGAATTCAGCAAAAATAATGGGTTAGCCTATTATGACTCTAAGAGTCTCTTTGATTTCTTAATCGATAATAATCTTTCAGAAGAAAGAATATTGACAACACAACCATATGTCTTCGATTATTATTTTGATAGACCTTTTCTTAAAGAAAAGAATAAGCCTCAATACATTTATTTCCCAAAAGATCAGTGGTATGAATATCTCGATAGAACACAAGGATATTATGCTATAAATGGGTATTGGGGTGTTAACGATATAAAGCGAGTGAAACAAATAATAGATGAAAATAATATTACTTTATTGGTTTTCCATGCCCTGCCTAAGAGCAATATTAGTGAATATGGCATCACAACTGTTTTGAACAATTATCCTGATTTCGAACTTGTAAGAATAATTGGAAAGGACAATTACTTTGGATATTATATTCTGAAAAAATATTAGTGTGTAATTCTGCTTCAGTTGCCTCTCAGCAGGATTATTCTGCTTATTCTTACCCAATAAGGATGATGTTCTTCATTGATCGAATCAGCGCTAATTACCTTTAGAATATTCTCTCCAGTGAATTTTCCATCAAAGTATAAAGTTTTATATCCCTTAATGTTAAGATCTCTTTGCATTGTGAGAATTGTTTTTTCTACATTATACTTAGGCAATCTATAAAACCAAATCAGATTTACAAAAGTAACTATTACTACTAATCCTACAATAGAAAAAATCACTCCCCAAATCTTAAAATAAGGAATTAAGATTATAAATAATACGATTTGTATTATATTAGTTAATAATGTCAGTTTTGTGTAGTATTCTTTATATCCGTGATATATTACGATTGAAATGAATAATGCATCAAGTGGAATAACGATAACAGGTAGCGAAAGAACTAAGGAATAAAAAATTGCCTCTTGATATTTTTGACCAAAAACTAATTTAATACCTATCGGAAGAATGATTAATATCATCAAATAACCTAAAACCCCTAACATTAGAAGAGGTAAAATGAGTCTTTGCATTAAATAAATACTTTCTTTTTTCGTTTTCGAAGCTAGATAGATAGATAAAGGATTTATTGAACTTTTTATTAATCCCTTTATTTTTTCTGGTATTAACTGAGCCACAGCGTAAATCGCAAGTATGGAAGTGTCTGCAAGTGCACCAAGAAGAATATATTGAATTCGACTTGCGATAGAAGAAAAAATGCTTGGCCATGTCAATCCTATACCATATTTTACTAATTTTTTTTCTTTTCTTACATTTTTCCTTTGCTGGATTATTGTATATATTGAAAATGTCATAATAATGTTAATAATTGATGTACTTAAAAGAGTGAAGAAAAGAAGCCAGAATATCCCCTGCAAGAAGACAACTGAAAGAATCTGTATCACTGCAACTATGATTTGGGAAACAATCACATATACAGAATACTTGTTAAATTTTGAAGAGCCGATAAGATAAGATTCTGCAAGGTTAATACCCCCATAAAAAGGAAAAAATATTGCAATGAGTATAAATAAATTCATATTTTGAGTTTCAAAGAAAAAACCGACGATTAAAAGAATTATTGAACCTAAAAGCGAAAAAAGAAAACATATCTTAGTTGCTGTTTTGAAGAATCTTGGATAACTCTGTGCCGAAGCTTTTATGACTGTTGTATTAAAGCTATTAAGAGAAAAAACACTAAGTACCGATATCCATGAGAACATAAGTATATACATACCATATTCATCAATACTAAGATATTTTGCGAGAAAATATTGGATAACTAATCCTATAAGCATTAGCGTTCCTGATGTGAATCCCATAATTAAAGATTTTTTTATCATAAAATATGTACATTCCCCTTCTTATGTGTTTCTTTTTTAATAATATCCATACATATCTTTATCCATTTTTTCTTTTCAATTGTCCCTTTTAAATATCTTAAAGGTTTAGATAAAAAAGGTATTTTATAAATAATACTCACTCCTTTTCCTCCAGTATACTTGATTACCCCCATAGTGGACCCTCTTCCAAAATGTGATGCAAACAGATTCTTGCAATCTTCTTTTAAATAATATTCCGCTACAATTAAATCCTTAAATGGTCCTTTTTTATATTCTCGCGTGTTTTTTAGCACAATTATTTCTCCCTTAAACTTTTTTTTAAGAAATTTTTTTCTTAAATCATATCCTGTATCTTGTTTTGACTCGATTCTTTTAGGTCTAAAATCTACTGATAATTTTTTAAATGTTTTTGTTTCAAACAATATGGCAAACATGAGTGGAAAATCTTGTGGTTTAGGTTTTGGCGCTTGTGATCCTATTACTTTTACTTTCTCAGTTATTTTTCCGATTAAGATTGCGTCCCAGTTCTTTTTTAACCATACAGCATCTGCATCTAAAATAGAAAAATAGGGTGTATCGACCTTTTTCACTAAATAATTTAAAGCAGTTCCGTGAGCCAGACTACCCTCAAGAGGGGTTATATTTCTCTCTAAAAAAACATTTTTATAATCACTACATATTTTTTTAAGCTTATTAAAATCTTTGAGTTTAGAATTATTATCCAATATAAACACTTTATAATTATTCTTCGTTAGATGCTGTAAAGAATAAAGAGATACATTTATAAAATCTGCAGAGTTAAAGTTAACTATTAAAATTGTTATTACCGGTTTCATATTCGAAATTTTTGTATATTATAAACATATTTTGAAGGGCTATTAAAAATAAACATCTTCAAAAAGTGGTGAATTAATTAAACACCACTTAACATATTATTAACTTTATCTTTAGATAATTACACTTACACATAATTTAAGCCTTAAGGAGGCATCTTTCTTAAACAAGGGCTGATATTATTTTTTAAATATCTGTGTAATTATTTTTTTGATTTTTTTTATTGGTTTATGAGGTTTTTTCGCAATACCTACACAGTCATTTTCTTTGATAAATATTTTAAGGATTTTGAATCCACAAACTTTTTTTAGCAAAAAATTCATTCCATCAGGTAGTATTCTCCAACAATCAACAGGATATTTATGCTCTCTCCAGATCCATGGAGCAATAATGCACACCAATCCTCCTGTTTTTAATGCTTTATTGATTTGCATAATCCACTCTTTTGTATCTTCAACATGCTCTAAGCACTGCCCTGAAATGATAACATCAAAGGATTCAGGTTTTAACCCCCAATCATATGGCTTCTTAAAAACAGTATCTACATTAGGTCCTGATGCTATATCTCCACCATAATATTCCCAGTTAGGGTTATCAAACAATTTTTTATAATTGCCTCCAACATCGTAACTGCCAACATCCAAAATTTTAAGCTTCTTTCTTGGATTAAGATATTTTAAAACAAATTCTCTCATTCTCTCGTATGATGACTCATGCATTGTATTCACCCCTATTTCACTATTTTATTGCAATTATTCGAAGATCACGATTGCTTCTTCGCCCATGAGACACAGGTTTCTCTACTTTTACTTTTGAAAAATTTAACTTTTTTAATTTAGTTTGTAAAGTAAATTCAGAATAACCCCATTTATGATAATCCCAATTTGTCATATTTTTTACTGGCTCTCCATAAAATCCTCTAAAACCGTGAGGCCCTGTTTCTAATTCTACAATATTTCTTTTGTTCTTGATCACTAACCTGGCTACTTTAACAACATCAGGACACTCGATTATTAATGCACCTTCAGGTCTTAACCAACCATAAATTTTTTCAAGCATCTTTTCAGCTTCAAATTTATCTATATGTTCAATAAAATGATACATCAGTACTTCAGATACACTGTTCTTTTTAAAATCAATAGTTTTTGCATCGCATACTACATCTGCAGCACTTTGTTCTAACACATCAATATTAAGATAACCCTGCAAATAACTATTTCCACAACCAACATGTATTTTTAATCCATCTTCAGGTCCAGAAAACCTTGTTATTCTATAATATCCCCCTCTTAATTTTCTATATACAAATAAGAGTTTATTATATAATTTTTTTGTCAACATTTTTTCATTGGATTGAGTTAACTCATCCGATGTGTTTTTTTTCCCCCTTTCATATTCAACAATATATGGTGATACTAAATATGTTTTACTTATTGATTTTGTAGAATTCTCTCCAAAAATATCTGATACTAATCCACAAAATATTATTAATGACCAATTTCCAAATCTAACATCGCTGCCTTTCTTAAAAGGAATCTTTTTTATCCTGTCAAAAACTTCTTTTTTTGTAGCAAAAAAACTGCCCCTAATAGTGCTCCATCGTTTAGAATTAATTTTAACTCCCCATTCAGATTGCTTAGCCCATTCAATTATATGAGGATGTGTTTTTTGAAATGAATGTAATATCTGGTTCTCACTATTTCCTGCCATAACTATTTTTTCTTTTTCAATAAATTGTGAGAAAATATCTAAAAAGTTGATATTAATTATTTCAATATCATCATGCATAAAAAAAATGTACTCATAGCTTAATTCTGTCTTTTTTATATAATCTATGGCTTGAGAAAAAGCTCCCCAATCATATCCAATATTTTGAAAAGCATATATTTTACAATTTTTTATTTTTTTGATAATTTTTAAGGCCTTTTTATCAATATTTGAGAGAGATCTATGAGAAGCTATAAATATATCTACATTATTGAAATTTTCACTTAATTTTTGTATCTTCTCATAAAAGTCACAATTACTATCAGAGTAATGCCAACCCGCTATTATAATTAAATATTTTTTCATTTTTTAGCAATTATAAAATATCCATCGTGATACTTATTAAATATATAATGATTTTTAATTAGTTTAGTATTATCCGCTTTGACTATTAGATCTAATAAGGGATAAAGTAAGTATCCGACATATCTAAAAATTGAAGGAAAACTCTTTATAAATGTTTTTATCATTCCACAATATACTGTAAAAAACCTTCCTGTTATTTCAAAAGTATTTACTTGAAATCTCTTTGTAGTTAATTTCTTTCTCCATTTGTATTCTGTCCATCTCTGGAAATCATAAGGGTCAGCATGAATTGGGAAAAGAAAAGGAACTGAAATTATTAATATACCCCCTTTCTTTAAAACCCTATAACACTCATCCAGTCCTTTATCAATTTCTTCTACGTGCTCAAATAATTCTATAGCACTTATTACATCAATACTCTGACTTTTTATTCCTTTCATTTTAGCAACGTCCAAAACTAAATCAGGATTGTGTTTCTTTTCAATATCTGCAAAAATCCATTTTTTAACTTTATCTCTAGGTTTGTTGAATCTTCCTCTATCTCTCCCACCGATATCTAGAACAATCCCTTTATATACGCGTTTATGCTTTTCTTGCAACTCATCTAACTTCTTTCTGTGATATGTTGCCCAAAAATAATACTTTAACGATTTATTCATAGTCTATTAACCCTCTTGTTTATTTTCTCAGCCATTCTTGTTTTAAGCAAAATAAACTGCAATTTAATTGTATCAATTTTAGATATCTTTTTAGGAATATATCCTCCCATTTTAAATTTTTTATAAATTTGTTGTACAAATTGACAGTATTTCTTC
This sequence comes from Candidatus Woesearchaeota archaeon, assembly GCA_013330595.1. Lineage (GTDB taxonomy): Archaea > Nanobdellota > Nanobdellia > Woesearchaeales > UBA9642 > UBA9642 > UBA9642 sp12459u. The sequence continues at coordinate 10,787 of DUIB01000008.1, forward strand.
CCAACATCCTCTATTGAAGGGAGATTTATTTCTCTCGGGTATTTTTTATAATTATCTGTAATTTTTTTAATTAAAACAGGAATTTCTTTAGAGGTGTCAAACATTTCTCCGCCTTTTTTAACAATCTCTGGATGACCACCATCCCTTAATGCTATAATAGGTAATCCACAACGCATAGCCTCAATCAAAGAGTTAGAGCATGGATCTTTTTTAGATGCAGTAATATAAATATCGTTCTTTTTAAGCATCTTTGCCAGATCCTTGCTTTTCATAGGGGATAGATGTCGGATATTCTTAAATTTTATTGGGGAATTTCCAACAAATGTCATCTCATACCTTTTAAAATCAAGATTTTCGTCCAGCCATTTATATGTTTCAAATCCTTTATTCCAATTAGATGACCAACTTGTGGCTATCAATCTTGCTTTTCTTTTTGCTGAAAATCGTATCTTGCCCTTCTTGTTAAAAATCAAAGGATCAGGAGCATTCATAATTACAGTCTCAAAGGGAGCATATTTAAGTCCTAATTTATAATTTTCTCTTCTACTCCATTTAGATTGAAAAATTATTCCATCAGTAATGTTTTCACTAAACCTATATATTTCCTCATCAACATGTTTATCTCTTCCTCTTACGAGAAATACCGGACCATCTAATCGCATTATTATTATGGGTGGTGATTTCTTCATTTTTAAAGAAAGAATCTTCTTAGTAATCTTTAGATCTGGAAAACTGTTAAAGAGTATTATTTTGGCCTTTTCAGGATCTTCTTCATATTTGTTTATCTTGATCAAGTAGTTTTTCAAAGCTAATAAGAACTGGTTCCCTCCGCCCCAAGGTCCAGACTTGAATTCAAATAAGATATTTACTTTTTCGCCTTGCATATTATATCATCAACCCTTTTTTTGAATGATCTCCAATTATTTATCTTTGAAACTCTCTTATAATTTTCATTGATTATTTTTTTCTTAAAATCAGGATCTTTTATTAATCTTTCAATTTTAGATACAAATTCCTGCTTAGAATAGCATAATGATTCTTTAATCAAAAGATCAGGAGCCATTCCTACAACAGTTGAAAGAATTGACTTTTTAGAAATCGAAGATTCTATGATGGCTTTTGGTCCTCCCTCAGATTTCGATGTTACTATATATAGATCAATGAGATTATAGAGCAATGCTATCCTACTAAGGTTTAAGGTGTTCTCTTTGATATCATCTTTATTTTTCTTAACAAGGTCATTATCTCCTATAAATATATAGGGGATATTATTTCTTATACATTTATTTATGATATAATGTCTTCTAGGTCCTGCCAAAACCAAAACGAACTTATCTCCATCTAAATCCTTAAGTATTTTTATGAGCAATTCCGGATTCTTTTGCCATTTTTGTTTTGTTAAATCAGTACCGAGAGAATCTCTCTGAAAAGAACCTATCAAAAACCTATCTTTGATTTTGCTGTAAGGAATATCCAAAGTTTTGCATAACTGCATTCTCGTTTTTTTACTGTCCTTAAATACCTTTTCATTAACATAAAAAGGACAATAAAACATATTATTCTCAGAAATCCTATGATCTTTTAGAAATTCCTTTTGATAAGTATTAGCATAAATCCAGAAATCAATTACTTTATTGCATTTTAAGAATTGTTTTTCCTGATGATATAAATCATCAGTAATAACACCAATCCAGGTTTTATTTGGAAATATTTTTTTAAGAAGTTGATATTTCTTTGAAAGAGCATAACTCCACCAGACCAACAGGAAAGTATCTGCAGAAAAGCCTCTTAATGGATATTCAAGTTCTTTTAGAGCCCTCTCAAAATTATTGCGATCCTGATCTACTGACCAATTGACATTATCCTTTCCAATTAAACAAACAGATCTCATTTTTTGACAACCGCCCATATTTCCCCGAATTGAACTGAATATGATTTAATTTGTAAATCGACTCGCTTCATCTCTTTCTTAAATGTTTCTTCATCATATTCAATAAAGTGTGTATTATCTAAAAAGTACGGCAATCCTTTTTCTTTTTTATACAGAGTTAACCAATCCCTATTAATCATCGGTACTCTAATCAAAATCTCAGGAGCCAGGAGTTTAATCTTTTTTAAGAATGATATCTTGTTTTTAATGTGTTCAAGGACATTTGAAATTATTATATAATCAAATTTGTCCTTGAAGTTATATTTTGTTGCATCAGCATAGATATATTCAATATTGTTTGCAGAAAATTTTTCTCTTGCAATTTTTAGATTGTTTTTGTCTAAATCAACTGCTACAACTTTTGAGGCTTTTTTTGATATATCGAAAGCAACCGCTCCAATACCACAACCTATATCCAAAACTGTCGAGTCCTTTCTTATATTATTTATAAAGAAATCATGATAGTTCATCAATCTGTGTTTTGGGTGAATATTATTATTTTTTAGAATCACCAATTCATCAATTATTCTATAGCTAATATCATGAATTCTTATAAAAGATTTTATACAAATATCTACTAAACCAAGTTTTTTTATAATATTTTTTATAATTCTAGGCACTATCAATTTTTTAACAACCTCTCATAGATCTTAAGCTCTTTTTTAATTAATTTATCTAAGGAATAATTGTCACTTATAAATCTTCTTGCATTCCTTCCAATTTTAAACCGAAGCTTGCCATCCTTAGATAGCTTAATAATGTTAGTTCTGAGCTCTTGTGCATCAGGTTCACATATTAATCCATTATGTCCGGATTTAATCAGGTTCTTCACCCCTAAAACATTATAGCCAATAACCGGAAGCTCACAGCTCATGGCTTCTAATAAAGTTTTTGGATTGCCTTCATGCAGTGAGGGGAAAACAAAAATTCTTGAAGAGTTTAGATAATCAGACATCTTATTGTTAGAAACCCGTTTTATAATTTTTAGATCAATACCATTAGATTGTGCAAATTCTTTTATTTTGCCATAGTTATAGCCTTGTCCTATGAAACATACTTTTAGATTTAATCCTTTTGCCGCATTTAATAATTCAAGGTGATTCTTGTGATCATCCATTCTTGCTACGTAAATTATGTCGTACTTCTTTGGAATATTCTTTTTTCTGAACAAATCAGTATCGACAAAGTTGTTCATTATGATTAATTTCTTTTTTAGGAAAGTATATTTTCTTGTTAGGATATCGTAATTTTGTTTTGTCGGAATAAAGGCCACATCACATAAAAGATAAGAAAAGAATTCAACCAAAAAGAGATGAAATCTCGTAATAATATTGCACCTGTATAATTTTGCATTCACCGACCCTATAAACCCGCTTCTTACAATCAGTTTATTACCATAAATCAGCTTACATATTGTAGGAGCTGTTGCAGCTATGTTTTGATTTGTTTTATAAAAATCACAATCTTTCAATAATTTTCTAAATTTGAATGGAATAATAAATTCATATAATCTATTATCTAACTTGCCAAATTTAGGTATTATAGTTATATTTTTATTCAATATTCTTTCATATCTCTTATCTTTAAGACCATATGTAAAAATATATATCTCTTTAAAGTACTGAGACAGCAGATTATATAACGACATCTCTCTCTTTAAAAATCCTAGACTGTCCCATACTTCTAAACTATCTCCATTACCTAAAAATAGTGCAAGTTTCCTGTTTTTGAGGCCATTCATTTTTAATCGTTATTTATTGATACTTTTTGTTTTTATTAATGGTTTTTATTATTCTTCCATAATATCTTTCTTACATATTCAAGAAAAAATACTGGTACAAAGCTTAAACTGAAAAATATAAGTATTCTGTTGAAATAACCATATTTACTAAAATATTTTTGACATCTTCTTCTGACTAAAGGCATCTTGTTTTGCTTAAAAATTGATTCTATGTACAACTCATCATATATTCTAGATCCATCCTTATTTATCTTTTTACTTAAAATTTCCTTAGGATCAAACAAATCATACTGGTCTATACTGGTATCTCGCTTTAATAAGTAAAGCTCCTTAATCTTCTCAGTAAACAATTCCTGATGCAGTCTGCCTGCAACACTCACTGTTCCCTCATGCATTCTGTGTTTGACTAGAGGTGTTTTGATATTCTCTAATTTTTTTTCTCTTAGCAATAGCTGTAGATATAAGTCATAATCTTCACAATAAATAGCCTTCTCTCTATATCTCACCATTCTCTCGTTCCTAAACATTATTGATGGATGTACTATGCAGTTACGCTCTAATAAGATTCTCTCTATCTTTCTTGATCCGCTGATGCCTAGAGTTCTTTTAAATTCTTTACCGTCAGCATATATATCGATCATACCAGTTCCGACTAAGAAAACAGAAGGATTTTTCTGTAGGAAATCATATTGAATCTCAAATCTTTTTGGCAATGATATGTCATCTGCATCCATTCTTGCAATGTATTTTCCTTTTGCAATTGCCAAACACTTATTCAAGTTTTTAATAAATCCTACATATCCAATATTTTTATTATTCCTTAATAGTTTTATACGATGATCCTTTTCTGCATATTTTTTTACTATATCAAAAGTTTTATCTTTAGAGCCATCCTCGATTATTATAAACTCAAAATCCTTGAATGTCTGATTAAGTATGCTCTCTATGGCCTCAGCAACATACTTCTCAGCATTATACGCAGACATTATTACTGATATTGCAGGCCTATTGGTTATATGTGATTTCATTTTTGTCTATCTTGTTTAATAAATTTTGATTCAATAAATCTATCCAATGACTGAAGTAATTTTGCACCTATTGATTTATAACTATTGTTTCTTCTCACATTGTTCAATCCATTTTCTCCAAACATCTCTCTTAATCTCTTAGATTTTATTAAAATTTTTAATTTATTTTTAGTTTGTCTAGTATTTTTCAAATCAATTATATATCCATTTTTTCCATCAATTATTTGTTCTATCATCCCGCAACAATTATTTACAATAACAGGCAATTTAGATGATTGTGCTTCTAAAACTACATTAGGATAACCATCAAGATAGGAGAAATGTACAAAGATATCATACTTGCTGTAGAGATCGTCCATCTTTCTCATAAATCCAAGAAAATGGACATTTCTGCATTTAGAGTATCTTTTCTTGAAGTCATTTAACAAAGACCCATCTCCAGCAATGTCAATCTGTAGGTCATTCTTCTCGAGGAAAGAATAATATTTATTTATAAAATCTGATAAGCCTTTAATTTTTTTAGGATACTTAAAATCTGTAACAGCAAGTATTTTCATCATTTTGTTTTTCTTATTGTAATCGTAATTTTTTTTTCTGAATCTTGTTTCATCACATGGAACACCCACAACATCACATGATTTTAGAAACCTGAAATCACTCTTCAAATAATTAGATACAGGCAAAACGTGATCTGCATGCTTCAGAACAAAAACTGCCAGATTATAATCTAGTTTCTTGCCAATTGATTTAAAGAACTTTTGCCTTTTAGAGAAATAATCTGCTGCATCAGCATCTTCTATTAATACGTTTCCCTTTAATTTTACAACAATCTTGATATTAAAGAAAAATCTTAGTAAGAATAGTGCCAAGTCATTCATCAACCATAAATCACCTATGACTATCTGCTTCTCTTTTCTATTTTTCATCAACAAAATTATCAATTTATGAAGACTCTTAAAATAATTTTCTTTAGCAATAATGCCAAATTTCACTATAGAGAAATTTACAAAATTTAAATTTAGAGATTCAAGTGGCATCACAATTTCATTATAATCCCTATCGGATTTGCATATTATGATTATATTACTATTTATTGATTTATTGATATTTTTCATAGTTTTTAAAACAATGGCGGTTTTATTTTAAGGAATATGTCACTCTTAATTATTCGCTTGGATTGAATGATTCTTCTTTTTTTTAGTGTTGTTGATAAAGTGGTCAAAAAAAAGTATATTGAATAAATAAAAGATCCTATAACCTTTAATTCTTTTCTAGCAATTGTCTGTTTTACTGTTTTTGCAAGTATGAACATCAGAAACACAGGATAGGTGATTAGTATATTCTTTAATCTATAGTTCTTTATGATAATCTTTGAAATCCCTGAAAATACATACCTATATTTCCAGCACCAAGAGTTATTGTCTTCTTTTCTTTCTAACCCTAAATGCATACATTTTTGTTTTGTATACAAATAATTCTTTTTACCTGTTAAGATTGTTCCCCTTATACCATAATCTCCCACATCACAATAATATGGTTGAGAATCATCATAACCCCCCACTCTATTAAATATTGATTTTTCAAAGAATAATGCACCTCCATCAGGAGAAGCAATCTCTACAAGCGCATTCTTGCTCTTTAGTACTCTTAATATTTTAATCTTGTTCTTGTATAAAAGCCCATATAAAGAGTAGAAACCTCCATAATAATAAGTAAATTTATCATTTTCCTGCGACAATAAAATACTGATGTTGAATATATCATCATTCAATTCATGTAATCTGACCAAATCTCCCAACAATTTCTTACTATCTATAAGTATGTCATCATCTATCAATAGGACATATTTTCCCCTCGCATTCTTCACACCTATATTCTTTCCTTTAGAATATCCACAGTTTTCTTTATTCTGGATTAATTTTATTCTTTTGAATTTTTTAATGAACTCAACACTGCTATCTGTCGAATTATTATCGATTACAATAAATTCGCAGTTAGGGTAATCTGAATTAAGCATTGATGGGATTGTCTGTTTCAGATATTTTTGTCCATTGAAATTCAACATCACGATGCTCACTAACGGATAATCATTCTTCATTACAAACATCCTCACATACTTCAACTAATTCTAATGCCGATTTTTTCCAATTGAACCTCTTGGTATTTTCATAGCCTTGTCTAACAAGAGTGATTTTATATTTTTTATTCCGCAATATCTTTAATATTCCATCCTTCATTTCATCTATAGATTTAGGATTTATTAAAAAAGCTCCTTTACCAGAAACTTCAGGACAGGATGTTTTGTTGGATGCCAAAACCGGACATCCGCATGCCTGTGCCTCGAGAATAGGCAATCCGAATCCTTCATATAATGATGGATATAGATATAGATCGCTTAAAGAATACAAGCATATCAAATCATCATCATCTACATATCCGAGCAGTTTTACTCTTTCTGAGAGGTTTATGCTAATATAATCCAGTACATCTTTGCTTCTCCACTGCTTTGATCCTGCAATGTAAAAGTTATGAGGTATTTTGTGTTTAATCACGTTAAATGCCTGCAATAATCTTAATATATTTTTTCTAGGTGTGATAGATCCGGTATATAAGATAAACGGGATCTTTATATTGAATTTTTTTATTGTCCGATTCAATTTTATTTTATTTGTTACTCTTTTGAATCTGGATTCTACAGCCTCACATATTACAGATATTTTTTTCTTATTAATGCCAAAAATCCTTATTATGTCCTTTTTTGTATGTCCTGAGACAGCAATTATTGCGTCACTTTTTTTCAAGGATGATTTCATCAAGAGTTTTCTGTAGATCCTATCTCTAAACGGATAATAATCTGCATCTTCAAAGTATCCTAAATCATGCACAATCACAACTCTCTTCATTTTACTCCAATAAAACACAAAAGGTATTACGTCTTTAGGAAAAATGAGAACATCTAATCTTGCTTTTGCCACCACAGGAGGTAACTTCAAATAATCCCACATCAAAATATTTTTTCCGGGAATAAAATGTATGGTAGAATCTTTAAAAATGTTATATACAGAAGAATCGTTTGTAAAAATATGAAGATTAACCTTTAATTTTATCATCTCCTGAATAATATTTTTTAAATATCTTGTTACACCACCATCTGTTTCTCCCCTAAATAATATTCCAACTTTCATTTAGCTATCACCAAATATGCCCAAGGTATGTTAAATCTTGAATTAAGATCAATTATTGTTATCTTACTAAAACCTGATTGTTTCAGAATATTAGTGACATATTCTTGTTTATAATTGTACTTTTTTATGCCCCTAAGAAGCCATGCAAACTTAATATATAGATTCCCGAGTCCTTTTTTTGATATGAATGTAGATATGAACATTCCTTGATTTTTTGCGATAATTCTTGATTCATTAAAAAACATCTCTAATTCTTTTGGGTTAAGATATTCTGTTATCCAGAAACTTGCAACTATGTCAAATCTCTCATTATTAATCTTTTTGCTAAAATCGTCAGCCCTTGCCTTAACTATAGGGATATTTAGATTTCTTCCGAGATGAGGATTTATGTCAACCCCCTTTACTCTACATTTATTTTCAAGAAATACTTTTGTATAATGCCCTGTTCCAACGCCTATTTCTAACACATCTTTTTTCTTAAATTTCGAGATTAAAGGCATAATTCTCTTATCAGACGGCAACCTACAAAAAAAAGATGTAACTCTCTTTTTTTCATAATCATTTATTTCTATTTTTTTGTATCTATTATAATTTTTCATGTTTAATGAACCTGATTATTTTTTCAAGTCTTGATAAGAATAACTTTTGCATTGTTTGATTCCTAACAAACGGTGTCTTTCCCGACATAATTTCCATGCTATGGAACATCAATATGACTTCTGAATTCTTATATTTCTTAGCATAATTTCTGATCAATTTTTTCTGTTCATACACAGTCATGTGTGTAGGTCGTAGCCAAGAAAATAAGTACCAGTTATTTGGTAATATTTTCCCTAAAATACCAAATCTTTTACCAATAATCGTTATCGGATATTCTCTTATTCCGATACTTTGCTTCTGACCAGTTGCTTTGTAAAAATTACTTTTCGAAATCCAATAAGGTTGTTCAGGCGCTTTGGAATGATCCGGACCTCCCTGTTTCGACCAGTCAATATGCGGCGTGACTGAGCTGTCATATTTATACCCTAGCTTCTTCAATGATTTTATTGTATCAAGATCTGCACCATATCTTGCTGCACGATACCACATTGGTTTTACTCCTAAATTTCTTTCGATTAGTTTTGTAAAATTTTTTATTTTCTCAAATTCCGTTTTTGTATCATGTGTAAAACAAGGAATTTCTTTAGAAGGTTTGCCTTTAGGATTTTTTATAGTAATATTTGGTGCAATATACTCTGAATGTAGATGAGTGCCGATTATTGCGCCCATTTTTATTTCCTGTTTTAGGTACCTGCAGCACTTCTTATCCATAACAACTTCAGGAGAGACAAAATATATTGGTTTAACATCATATTTATCCCATATAGGACGAAGAATCTTCGGAATGCCAACAGTAACAGATGTAAATTTAAGGGGATTGCTCCTATTCCAATGAATATCGCAGTCAGGTTCTACATCCAGTGTAACTAAAAGCTTAACCATTTAGATTCTCAGTTGACAGTCATTCAATTTAATAAAATAGATTTTCATAATTTAATTGCCACCACATAAAAATTAGTTTGAATTGGAAGTTTGTTCAAATTGATTAGATTTAAAGGAAAAAACAGTTTTTCTTTCATGAAGGCATTATTTATATTTATCTTAACAAATTTAATTGCAAAATTATTCTCTCTAAATAATTTGACTAGAGATTTTTTTGTTTGCAATGATGAATGATATGTTTTCCATTTTGTGAAACTTCTATCTTTCATGATACAATAAGGCAGATTAGTTAATTTATTAGGAGTTTGAAAAAGATAATGTCCATTTGGCCTTAAAACCCGCTTGACTTCCAATAAATGTTTTTTCACATTAGGAATGTGTTCCAAAACATCAAAACTTAAAACTGCATCAAAATATTCATCTTTAAATCTTAATTTGTCTCCGCTCATTTTGAAAAACTTACATCCTTTATGATTTCTTTTTGCATAATCAAGTAATTCTTTTGAAACATCTGTCCCGATAATATTAAAACCTCTAGAATTAAGATAAGCACAAATACTTCCTGCACCGCATCCTATCTCTAAAATTTTCATACCTTGATTTATTATTTTTGTTTTTATTAAAAAATCTTTATTTGCCTCAAGATTACTTCTTTCGATTTTTCCTTTGGCTAAATCTTCTTTATAGCACATATGTATTCCTCATATTTCTTAAATGAAAGATTAAATGTCATTTTTTTTGCAACGACCAATGATTTAATGCCTTGATTTGTCATAATGTCAGAGTCTTTTAAGTACCTCGATAAAATATTACTTAAATTGTTAGAAGATTTTGGGTCAACTATTGTTCCGTTTCCTTGTACAAATTTCTTTGCTCCACCCACATCTGTTGTTATTATCGGCAGACCGCATGCCATGGCTTCGAGTATTGTATTGCTCATACCCTCGACCTTGGACATCTGTATGTAGATGTCGGAATCCTGATATTCTTTATGGATCTCTCTGTAATCAACTTCTCCTCTGAACTCTACATATTTCTCAATATTTAATTCTTTCACTAAATTTCTTAAATTTTTCTCTTCAGAGCCTGAACCGACAATTCTAAAGACTATTTTTTTATCATTGTTCCTTATGACTCCAGGCAATGCTCTTATTATTAAATCAATTCTTTTAAGAGGTATTAATCTGCCCGCATACAATAGTCTTATCTCATTCTTATTCTTTTCATTCTTACTCTTTCTCTTTCTTGGTTTGAATTTATCAGTATCAATACCATTAGGTATAACCTTAACTTTCAGTCTTGGAGATATCTTAAGCACCTCTTTCCTTAAATCCTCACTGTTGCAGACAACTGTCTTTGCATCTCTCCATATTTTTTTAACAGTAGGCGTTAGCACTTTGTACATTAAACTGAATCTATCAGGATTATGTCCTGGCACATCAGATCCTCTCACAGAAACAATATATGGAGTTTTTTTTAATTTTGGATGAAAAGTCAACAATCCTGTAGGTATAGTAAAGAACAAATGAACAACATCTGGTTTGAATCCTCTGACAATTTCCGGAATTTTTTTCCATGCTTTGATTAAATACTGCATCATTTCCTTATTTGAGCAATAAAGAGTATTCTTTCTAGATGTCTTTAATCTATCAAGAACATAGCCATCTTTTTTTTTTATCCCGAATTCTTTATAGCCTGTTGTTAAGAAATAGACATCATGATTTTTAGCATATTCTTTTGCAAGATACATAGACTGTTTTCCACCTCCGCCCCCTAGTGGCGGGAATTCGTAGTTGAGCATTAGGATTCTCATTTTGGCTCTTTTTCAACTTCTCTTCTGATTTTATCAAACAAATATTTAGTTCTTTCTTTTAGAAACTTAAACTCTTGCTTTTCCAATGAAGTTTTGATTGAATATTGCATGTTTTCCCTGATATCCAGGATTTTATTGCTTTGCTCCAGGTTTTCAGTCATGTCTTTATCAAAAATTTCCTTCAGCTCATCTATGGATAAAGAAATTTCTTTATCTTCTATCATTTGCTCAATTAATGCAAATGTGCAGCTTTGGTTACGGGATTCAAATCCTTTTTTTGCAATTAAAGCCAATAATCCATGGTATAGGCAATAAAAGGCAGCAGATGCGCTCCAATCAGAATAATTAAATTTCGAGAATAATTCTATGGCATTAAAATTATGTATTGCTTTTTTTATGTGCCCAGTAATTAATTCTCTAGAAGGCTTTATTTTCCTCAGCCCTTTATGTTTCTCTCCCATTTCTCCTTCCTTTAAGCATGTTTTTATCTTATTTTGAGTATCCATTTTTTATTATTTCCATTAATTTATCTTGCCCCCATAAAACGAATCCTTTTTGCAATATTTCTATTACTGCCTTGTCATTTTTTAAGATATTCTCAGTCAAATCCTCTTTTGTTTGTATGATGTCCTGAACTTTTAAGGGCATTGCAGGATAGATTTTCCTTGTTTCTTCCTTGTATTTTTTAAAATTATCTTCTTTTAATACAAAAAACAAATCAATATCTCCCGGATTCTTTTTTTTGGTAATGTATGATCCAAAAATTATGCCGGCTTCAGTTATCTTTTGCAATTCTTTTAAGTCTTCCAGACGATTTTTTATTTTAGTACTGGGTTCTTCTATTAATGCCAATTCGCATATGCTTTTTGTTTTAAGATTATCAAAATCCAGGGAATATGCATTAATATTTGCTATTTTTTTTAGTTTTATTATCTTTTCTTGCTCAAGTTTCCTCAGGATTTTAAATGCGCCATTTGGAGCGAGATTGCATCTCCTTGCTATTTCATTTATAGAGTATTCATCTTGAAAAGAAAATAGTAATGTTTTAATTACGTTTTTTTCATTTTTTGTCAGCATTTTACTATACACCTATCTTGTATGATTATACACCTTTAGTTTATAAAGTTTTTGTTTTTTATATGTCAGAAATCGCCCAGGATAAAACTGCGGATTTCAATCCATAGATAGTCCTGCGATCTCTGAGCATGCTCAAGAACTGTACGGTGTAGACTTTAGTCCGCAGTTCTTGACAAGACATCAGACGTGCTCCTCCTAGTGGCGGGAATTCATAGTTGAGCATTAGTATTCTCATTTAATAATCTCCCAATATCCGCCTTTGTCTGGACCTATTCTTCTTAATTTGCCTTTGAATTTTAGTGATTCTATGTTGTATTCTACTATTTTTTTAGTTAATATTCTTGACATTTCCTTCTTTGTTATTTTATGATTTTCTGTTATCAAATCCAAAATTTTTAACTCATTTACAGAAAGATTTCCTACCCCCTTTCCTACCCCCTTTCCTACCCCCTTATTCTTCGAACTCTTCTTAGTAGTTTCTTTTCTTTTAAAAATTGTTATAAACCCGTTTGGAAAACTCTTGAACATAGTACCAGGCTCTTTAGATAATATTAATTTAATTCCTCTACCCCATTTCTCTCCAAAACTGATTCGTTTAAATAAATCTGCAATCAATGGATTTCTTCTCTCTACTGGCGCCTGACCTTTTAATATTTGATCTAATGTAATATCACCATAAACTCCGCCAGGATTTCTTATTTCAACCCTGTCTTTAAATATTGCGACTTCAACAGATTCGTATTCGCGATAATCTCTATGACAAAAGGCATTAATTATTGATTCTCTTAATGCTTCGATATTTATTTCTGGGATATCAATCCTATACAGCCCTTCAACTTTCATTCCTAAATTGATATGTTCCAAAACATAATCTTGTGCTTTTTGGATTAAGGACAGTACATCATCTTCAAATTCTTTCCTATCTAGAATAATTGAACTGTCCTTACTTGGAAAAACTGCGCATCTTAGTTTAGCGCTCTTAAAGAATTTTCTAGGATTCTTAGTAAATAATAATACCCCCGCATTTAGAATCTTTTTATCTGATAAAACTTCGAGCCTCTCCAAAGAATCCTTAATAGAAGAATAAGCTAATCCGGATTTTTTTAGATAGGTAAGAAGTTTTTCTTTTTCAACATCTTTTAAAGATGCTTTCTCACAAACCTGATTATCCCATCTTAAATTTTCCTTATTTTTATGGAGAATAATATTTTCTAGTTCTTTAACAGTAAGTTGTTTATTTTCCGTTCCAACACGCATATACGATCGGCCATGAGCAAAATACGGCATATCTTTTCCGTGAAATTCTATCTTAATACAAGATTTTTTGTTAATTATTATTTTCTCAATTTTTGGAAAAATTTTAGGTTCAATATGGTCAGATATTGTTTTAGATATTTCTCTTAAAGTGGTATCGCTAATGTCTTGGCCGAATATTTCACCATTATCTTTTATTCCAAAATAGACTTCACCTTTCTGATGCTTATTAAGTATTGATGATATTGATATGATGGCTTCTTTTAGTTCAGATGTTGATTTCTTCAGTTCTAGAGTTTCAGATTCTTTTAGTATCATTGTTTTTATCTTATTTTGGGTGTCCATTTTTTATTATCTCTTTTATCCTGTATCGTTTTTCCACTGGTGATGTGTTGAAATAATTCCTCAANNATCTTCATATACGCCATATACAATTCAATCACAATTCCGACAAAAAATAATATAAAGCTTGCTGCTCCGAAAAGATGCAATGGCCTTCTTGAATATTTATTGATAAACCATATATATATTAGATCTGTCATTCCATTTACTGTCTTTACAAATCCATAATTTGTTTTTCCTGAATGCCTTGAGCGATGATTTACTCTTATCTCGCCTACTTTAAATCCCTTCCATTCAAGCAATGCAATAATATATCTATGCATCTGCCCCCATAAATCAAGACTCTTTGCTGCACTCTGAGTATATATTCTTAATGTACATCCAGCATCATGAACATTATCCTTGATAAGAAACTCTCTTAAGTATCTAGATATTCTAGTAAGCACTCTAACACTTAACGGATCTTTCCTCTTCACTCTCCACCCAGCTACAACATCTAAATGTTTTTCTTTCAATAATTCAAACATTTTTGGAATATCTTTTGGATCATTCTGCAAGTCAGAATCCATTGATATAACATAATCTCCTTCAGCATGCTTGAATCCTGCATCCATTGCAGCTGACTGGCCATAATTCCTTTGCAGATCAATTATCACACATTTTTTTAATGACTTTAGAACATTCAAGCTATCATCTTTTGAGCCATCATTGACATAAATTATTTCATATGATCCTAGTTTGTTCATAACTTGCCTTATCTCTGCATCAAGTTTCCTTAAATTTCCAGATTCATTGAATACAGGCAATACAACACTGAATTTAACCATTTTCAAATGAATAACCTCCTATTTATCAAGTTTTTCCAATTTTAGTTGCTGACAATAGTTTCCTATAATAAGTTACCATCTTCGAACTATGCAATTTCATTGCATGTTCGAGCGAATACTCAGTGCAAGCACTGAGTTTCGAGATGGTAACTTATAAGGTATTTATGTCTGCAACTATTTGTTTCCAAATCTGTATACATATGCTCTGCTCCAGAATGTACCTCCGTAAGTCATCTCTAAATTAAGTCCATTCAATATTAGTCGCATCTCAGGAGATAACCGATTTATTCCCATATCATCAATTACTATAAAGCCTTTATTCTTCAATGCCTCTTCAAATTCGCCAATATTTGTTATTGAAACAATTCCAGTATATCTCTCTCTTCTTGTCTCTTTATCATAATAATGATCTATTCCTCTATTTTCATATCCTATAGCCAACCAATAATCTGCTTTTCTTAAATAAATTTCAGATACTGCTGGTTGAGTAACAATGAGCAGGTCATCAGAATTTATCTTGTTCTGAACATAATCATATGCATCCTTAAATGGTGGTTGCGGTGTTCCGTATTCTAATGCATAAGAATTTTTTGGAACAAACATGAATCCTGATAAGAATATTAATACAATAAAGAATATAGCAACAATAATTCTATAGATCTTATTTTGAAACATTTCATAGAAGTATATTATTGCTTGGCTTGCAAAAACATACAATACAGGAATAACAATGAAAATATATCTAAAATTTACATCAGTAATATATAATGCGGCGCCTATAAACACTAAAGCAAAAAGAATTAAATAAAGTAAATTTTTATGAAAATTCTCTTTGTAAGCAAACAATCCTATGACTGCTAAAAACATGAAAATATAATGGTTAGAGAACAAAAAGCCTATATATAGATTAACATAATTAGCAACAATTTCATATCGCATTAATTCTTTATATACAAAATATATTATGACACTCATTAATGCAAGTACAATAACAAACATCCAAGGCTTTATTCTAAGATCTTTCAGGTGAGAGAACATCTCTTTATGCGCTGATTTTCTTTTTACTAGAATATAATGCAGAAACAATACTCCAGGTATAAGCAATCCAGCAGGATGAATGGCAATTGAAATCAATATTGAAGCAAGCAGCAATAATAAATATCTATTCTTTCTTTTTTTCAGAAAATAATCATATAATGATATGTTTAAGAAAAGAAAGAACTGCATTAAAATATAGATCCTTGCCTGTCTTGACCAGGCAATTTCAATATAGGAAAATGCAACAAAAAATGCTGTCAATAAAGCTGTTTTTTCATCAAACTGCTCTTTAATAAGAAAATATATCAATAAAATAAATCCTGTTCCAAACAATACTGATAATGCCCTCATTGGAACATGGCCATAACCAAATATCTGGCCAATAATAAACAATGAATATGATTGAGGAAATCCGCTCCAATAATCCTTCCCAGAATCAAATTTAGGATATCCATACTTTTCAATATTTTTAGATGCTAAAACAGTGTAAGATTCATCAATCCAATAAGAATCACGCCCTAAATCATATATCCTATAACCAAATCCTAAAACTAATAATACAATCAGCAATATCAATGCAAACCTTATTTTAGACATAATCTTGCCACCCCAAAGACTGCTAATGGAATAATAATTGTTCTAAAATCAAAAGGCAAAGTAAAAGAAAACAATAATTTAATCAGCAGTACTATGATTGTTATAAATGCAAGGTTTCTAAAGACTTCATCAACAATAATATAAACTTCATTTTTTGCTTTAATCATTCTAGACACCAATTTAAATCCTGCCCCCGCCTCAAAATAAAATCATATGGCGGGGACTTTATAAAATTAACTAAAAAACAGCGCCCTCGGAATTAATATCAGGAAACTATTTAAATTAAGCGGTTTATGTATATTTTATGAGATTTATCAGAATCACAATAATCAAGAGCATCAAGCCTGAGAAGGATAATCTAAATCAAGAGCTTCAGTTCCTTGGAGAATCATTAGGATTATTCTCAGAAAGAGACAAAGATAAAAGTTGTTTCAGGATCTTTATTGTACTGATCAAGGCTTTAAAAACACACTCTAAATTGACAAGTGATGATATTGCTGCTCAAACGCACTTAACAAGAGGAACAGTAATCCATCATCTTAATAGATTAATGGAAGCAGGAATTGTTGTTAATCAAAAAAGCTTTTATATGTTGACTGTGGATAATATGCAAGAATTAGTTGAACTAATTAAACAGAATCTTGTAAAAACAACAGATTCCCTAAAAGATATTGCAAAAAATATTGATAAAAAGCTAGATCTCTAAATTTTTGGATTAAGCCAAAAAAAAATTAGTCTCTCTTAACATCTATTGGTATTACTCCTTCTTCATACTCGAGTTTAGCGATCTCTAATGGATCATACTTTAATTCCTCAAGCCTTTTCGGAGTTAATTTCAGCATGAAAGGCGCACCCATTGAAATCTGCAATGATCTTGCTCCTATTAATCTTGCCTTCTCATATTTTGTTATCCTGTCTTTTTCGAGTTTTAATTCTACCATTTTTCCTCCTGAAATTTCACTGCTTTATATGTTTTCTTATTTCATGAGACTTACCAATTGCCATTGACATCATCTTGTCAATGTCTTCAATGCTTAATGTTCCATCCCCACCTTTTTGTATTGCGCATAACTTATTATCCTCTGTAATTGTAACTGTAAGTCTTGAATCAGCAGCCTCTTGCTCTAATTCTGTAGGGTCAATGATGAAATTATTCCCTAATTTTAGGACTGTTGCTGCAACTGGAATCTTGTTAAATGGCAATAAACTATCTGTTTTTGCTTTATAGTCAACCTTATCATTCTCATATTTCGGGAATTTTGCATTAAGTATGGCTGCAACAGCTGCCATTGATCCAATATCAATAAGGTTTCCATCATCATTTATTGGACTTATGTCAACACTTATGCTCCAGACCTTTTCTCCTTTCACAATACATAAGCTTTTAGTGTCAATGCTCTTTGATTCCCTGATGCCTCTATCAATAACCCGTGCAACCTCTATTGCAACTGAATCAGGAGGCCCTGACTCATATTTTGGATTGCTTAAAGGCAATAATTCTGCTCCTACCATCAATATTCCATCTTCTGGAGTATCAGGAAAAGGCTTTTCTACGCTTATCTTAACACCAGCTATTACTTCTGTGTTGCCACACTTGACATATGCAGATCCTTCTGCTGTCTCTATTAATCCAATCTTGAATTCAATCTCTCTATATTCATCCTTTTTCCTTCCATCATATCTAACGTCTTTTTCCAGGCATTCAATAATATGTTTTTTTGTCTCAAAATCCATTTTTATCACTCCTAATCATAAATTTTCATTAAAGTTTCACTCATTGTTTTCTATTGATTCAGCTGCATATTTTTCCTTCAATGCATTCTTCTGAACCTCTGATATTTTGCTTATGACTTCTTTTGCCTTATGCAATGCCTTCATCAATGCATCTTTCTCAATTATTCCATCCATCTGCAATAATGAAATCTGGCCTGTACTAGGGATTATTGCAACAGGAATATCAGCAACATCCTTGCTTTCACATTCAGTGTATTCAGGAAGATGCTCTTCCTCATAAGTCAGGTCAACTAATATCTGATTATCAGCCTGCCCTACAGCAACAGAAGCAACAATGTCTCTCATTGGAATTCCAGCATCAGCCAAAGCAATAGCTGCGGCATTTATTCCACAGCATCTTGAGCCTGCATCTGTCTGAGGCAATTCAATATAAACATCAACAACAGCATTTGGAAAATCTTCAAGATCAACCGTGGGAATTAACGCCTTATCTGTAACAAAACTTATTTCCTTGCTTCTCCTGCTAGGACCTGGCCTGACTCTTTCTCCTGCTCCTGAAAAAGGCATCATATTATAATTGCATCTTATTACACCTTTTTTTGGATCCTGCTTAAACTTTGGAAACATCTCTCTCGGCCCATAAACAGCTGCATAAGCAATTGTCTTGCCCATCCTAAAATAAGCTGATCCTTCTGCATTCTTTATCACGCCAGCTTTTGCTTCAATTGGCCTTAATTCATCGAAACCTCTTCCATCTAATCTCTTACTGTAAACCATTATAATCACCTTTATCTTCTAAATTAATCTTAACACCAGTCTCTTTTTCTAAAAATTCCTTAATTCTTTCAGTCAATCCTGATAAATGGCTTTCTGATGCAATCTTATTAATTGCAAGAACAGCAATATTCTCATTCTGAGGCTCTCCATCGACATAAATCCATCCATTCTGTCCAACAATGATCCTGCAGTTTGTTGCCTGCTTAATCATCGTAACCATAGAACCTTTTTTTCCGATGATTCTTGGCACTTTATGCGTGTTGACTGAAATAATCCTTCCGCCTCTAAGTTTCCTTAATCCTTGATCTCTCACTGTCAGATCGATAAGATTCTGGCTTGTTACATTTGTTATCTTCGCAACAACATAATCATCAAGGTCAAAATATCTTGAAAGATCATCATTCTTCTCAATGAATTCAGGAGTCTCTTTGCTTGACAATACAGCTGTATAAGGGCTGTTTATATCGCATCTCCATCCTGAGATAAGAATATCAATTACTCTCCCAATTACTACATCATTTCTCTTAGGAAGATACTTTCCTGCTAGAGGGATTGTCTTTATGACTTTTCCTTCTATGTTCACTAATCCTAATCTTGAGGCCAATAATTTATTATTAAACCTATATGTTCCGTATCCTGGAATAAATCCGAGATCATCAGCTAATGCCTCTCCTGGAACAACAACTTCTTTGTCTTTTACTAAAATACTCATTTATATCACCTTATTAACATAAAAATTTTTATTTATTTAAATTTTTAATATAGAGGGCTTTGAATAACTCCATTTTTCATTGATTATTCAAAGCAATCTATTAGGGTTTTGAGCTATTTTGATAGGTTAATCAAAACCCTCTATAATTTAATATACTTATGTAAATCATATCTGGAAATTCAGATCCTTACTTGACATGACTTTTATCTCTACTCCTCCATGTGTTTTCCTGCTTAAATCATCAACTAGATCAAGATATATGCCTGCCGGAATCTCTAACAAGCATAAATAGCATCCATCATCAAGCCAATTCTCTTTGATGATCTTTCCATAATTATGGATCAATTTATAGTGTTTTTTTGCATATCTCTCAATCAGGTGAATCTGCAAGGTCTTGTTTTCAATCCTTATAGGAAGAACATGCTTCAGTTTTTTTAGTATGTCTTGTACTTGATCCTCTGCTGTTCTCTTATCATCAATCCTTATTTTTGCTTCTTCAAAAGCATTCTCAAGCCTAATTATTGGATGAGGAAGATTATTCTGAGGATTAATCGCATTTCTGTGGATTATTTCAAGAACTCTGCGTTTCTTTTCAGCCTGTTTTTCATCACGATACTTTGAGCTTAATTGCAGGTCGCCTTTTCTTAATATGAATTCAGCAATCTCCTCTTCATCTAATGTGCCGAATGTTGATTGGAGATCCATTTTCGGGGAGAAAATGCCTTTTTTTGCATTCTCAAAAATATGCTCAGCACTCAAAACTTCCCTAATGTCATTCATTTTTCCTTCCTTGAATGCAACAGCATTGTCAGGGTCAACAACAATCTCATAGTTCTTGCCATTTTTCTTTAATCTTGCAAGATTAATATGTATCTTTTCTGGCTCATATCTTTTAGTGAATTTAATTCCTGAAAACATCTTCATTCCACCCATTTTAATCACTTCTTCTTATCCTTAGAATCCTTGCTATCAACACTTGCCAAAATCTTAGCAATCTTGTCTTTAGGAACTTTTTCATATTGCTTTTTTTCTGTTGAGATAAACACGCAATCAATTCTTTCTGCATCAAATCCATCGCTTATTGATTTTCTTAATGCAGTCATTGCAAGCTTCATGCCATCATCTAAAGATATATTGTCCTTATACTCTTTTGTTAGAATATTTTTTACTTCAAGCTCGCCCTCGCCAATAGCAGTTGCCTTGTATTGAAAATATATTCCAGTAGGGTCTGTCTCAAAAAGCTTTACTCCTGTTTCATCAGCTCCTGCAATCAATAATGAAACTCCAAAAGGCCTTAAGCCGCCTGATTGAGTGCACATCTGCTTAAGGTTTGCAATATCCCTAACAATCGTAAGTACATCTATAGGACTATCATATGTTACTTTATGCTCTTGAGCTTTAAGCTGGGCTCTTTCAACAAGGATTCTTGCATCTGACAATATTCCTGCAGCTGTCATAGCAATATGATCATCAACCTGCCAGATCTTTTCAACATTATCCGCAACAATAAGCTTGTCAACAATCCTTTTATCTGTAACAAGCAGAACAGCATCCTTGCACACCATTCCAATGGCTGTTGAGCCTTGTCTTACTGTTTTTTTTGCATATTCAACCTGCAATAGCCTTCCATCTGGACTGAACATTGTTATTGCCCTATCATAACCCATCATTTGATGTTGTAATGGTTGTACTTCTGTCATTTTATGCACCTCATAGCATTGATTCTGCTTTGTTCAGCATTCCTGAAACAAGCACACAATCAATTATAGTATTGTTAATTCCATTGTTGATTTTTATTAATCCTAAACAGACTTTTAATTTATCAACATATTTATTATTCACTCTTATTATTCCCCTCTTTTCATTGAATTTTACTGGCATTAAGCCTGCTTTTGCAGCTTCAAAAATGCCAAGCATATCATTGCATTGCTTTAATATATTATCATAAACAGCCTTATTAAGCACAAAATTTTGATCAATATTCTTCAACTCAAAGACCAGATACCTTTGATTCTCTTTCAGTGTTGGCATCAATGTCTTCTGCTTTTGCTGCGGTTTTTTTGTAGCCATGATCTCTTTTATGATCTCTTTTTGGTAATAAGCTAGAACAGGTATAGCACATATACCAAAAACTCTGTTCCTTTCAATACAAGAGCAAAGAACAAGGGTTTATTTATAAATATTTCTAAAACGGGAAATTCGAAATCATCCATAAATCAATAAAACATTTAAATAATGAAGATTATGGATTTTGTATGATCAATTCAATAGTATTATTGCTCATTATGATTATTGCAGTATTTATTATCCTGAAGATCCTTAAAAGCTTGATTCTTGTCAAGGTAGCATTTAAGCTTATTAGTCTGATATTCATTGTAGGCATAGTTATCCTTGTTGTTCTTGGGATCTCGATACTGAGTGATGCAAACAAGTTCAGGAATGAATTCAGTAGTCAGGATAGCTTATTCTTGCTTACAGATAATGGAAAGATCATTTCTGCTGTTGAGCTTAAGACAAAAGAAGATTCTCAATCATACAGGAGTGTTGATGATAGCAGATTAAGCAATCTTCAGAAAAGCCTTGACAAGTATGGATTCTCAGACATTAATGATGATTATTATAAGATCATAATTATTAAGACTGATTTATTGCCGAATATTAAGGAGTATGATCTTGATCAGTTAGAAATAAAGATTACAAGTAAGGAGATGGTTAATTTATTGAATACAAGCAATACAGAAAGAGCATTAGCTGAGCTTAAGGCAAAATATAATAAAACCAATTATGACGATGCATTAAAAATCGTTAAAAAAATTAATGAACCGAATCTTAAGAGTTATGTATTCAGTTATGTTATTACAGAATTATTCAATCCAAAGAACATTCAGATATTTATGAGAGAGATTAAAAATGATAACATTTTAGTATATGAGAATACAGCTATGTTCAGGGCAATAAAAATAGTGCCTTCATTTATGTTGAAAGACATATTAAATAAGGGCAGCAATTCAAGCATATTCAACAACAGCGTTATAATATAATTGTAAAAAAGAGGTGTAAATGGTTTTAGGATTATTCAAAAAGAAAAAAGAGCCAGATTTCGGAGCAGAGTTAGATTCTGGATTGAATCTTGGATTAAACCAAAACCCAACACAATTCAATACAGATTCAGGATTGAATCCAAATGCCCCTAGCCAAGATTTTAATCAGCCTAGCAATTTTTCAGGTAATTTATCAACATTAAACCAGCAAAATTATTCACAATCAAATGACTCCCAAAAGGATCTTCAGATAATCTCTTTAAAACTTGATGCAATAAAAGCAGAGCTTGATTCAATGAGTCAGAGAATAAGAAAGATTGAGGAGATTGCAGAAAAAGAGCAACAGCAGCAGAAAAAATGGTATTGAAATCTAGCAAACAAGTTTCTCATAAAAAAGATAAGTATATTGATGAACCAATTAAAGTCAAAGGATATTATGCAATAATCCTTTTTCTAGCATTGCTGTTTCTTGATAGATTAACAAAAGTCTGGGCAACTAATCTGAAAGAAAGCATTGATCTAGGGTTTATGGCTTTTGCTTACACGACAAATACAGGTGCTGGATTCAGCATATTCCAGAACCAGAATACATTGCTTGCATGGATCGCAGTAATTGCACTGGGCTTGATGATATTCTTTTATGATAAATTCCCAAAATCAGGGTTCATATTAATAATAACAGGGATCATCGGAAACCTTATTGACAGAGTGTCTTATGGATATGTGATTGACTTCATTGACTTTAAATTCTGGCCAGTATTCAATGCAGCTGATGCATTCATCTTCATAGGAGTTGTGATAACAATATTTGTATGGATAAAAGAAGATAAGAATACAAAGAAGAAAAAGGTAAAACCACGCAGAAATCGAAAAAGTAGAAAATAATTAGAATTCATCCATTTCTTGTAGTTTATCCAAGAAACCATTATTCTTTAGCCATTGGACTTGATTTGGCTTGTACTTAAATATTATATCACCTTTCTGGTCTCCATCAAACTCCCACGGTTCAATTAAAAGAACATCATTCTCCCTGACCCATAACTTTCTTTTTAATCTTCCAGGAATCCTGCAGTTTCTTGTCTTGCCATCAAAACATCTTACTCTGCATCTGCTTCCTCCTAGCCTTTGCTCCAATATGCCCAGAATTTCCTTATTTCTTGGAGTCCTTACTCTGAAAGTCTCTTCATTTTCCTCTTGCTCTTGAAATGCCATGAAGAATTGAAAAATAATGCTGTTTATATAGGTTTTGATTTAATTCATAAAAGCACTCGAAGTTTCAACAGATCGATTAAATAAATTTTTAAATCTGCAGATTTCTTCCTCCTTATGGAATATGCAAGCTTCTGGAAAAGGGCATTGTCATTCATAATTGATCTGCTTTTTATCAATGTAATAATAATCTGGCCGTTTGAAGCAAGTATCATGAGCTACAGTATTGAGATCAGAATGCAGGATTTTCCTATGAAAATTTATTTTATTGTATTCATAATATTTATTTTGTCAATGCTTTACTTTACATTTTTTGAATATTACCTATCCCAAAGCCCCGGACAGTTATTGATGAAAATTAAAGTTGAATCTGATAAGGATATCGGATTTTTTAAAAGCCTTTTAAGAAATATCTATCTATTGCCATTATTCCCGTTTTATCTATTATGGATCATTGAACCTTTATACTTGATATTTTATAAGGAGAGATTGCTGGAAAAAATAACCAATACAAGGACAGTTATGCAAAAATCTGAATTATACAAAAAATACAATTTGAGAAAGGTGTAAAAAATGAAGCAAGATAATAAAAAATTATGGACAATGTTCCTGATACTAGGATTGATACTAATAGTAAGTTTGATTATTGCTGCATTTCTTGAACCGGGAGAGGGAATAATAAATTATAACACTGCAATAATCCCTGTCAATGGAGTAATAACAGTAGGTGAATCAAACGGATTTTTTGATGATCCTGTTGTGAGCAGTACTGAAATGATTAAGACAATTGAAAAGATTAAAGAAGACAAAAAAGTCAAAGCTGTTATTCTAGAAATAAATAGTCCAGGAGGAAGCCCTGTTGCAACAGATGAGATCTCAGAAGCTGTTAAATCATTAAAGGCAAACAATATTACAACAGTTGCATGGATAAGAGAAGTAGGAGCTTCTGGAGCATACTGGATTGCAAGTTCAACAGATTATATTGTTGCTCATAGGATGTCCATAACAGGATCAATCGGAGTTTATGGAAGTTATCTTGAATGGTTTGGATTGATGAATCGATATAATGTAACATATAAAAGGCTTGTTTCAGGTGAATACAAGGATACAGGAACACCTTATAGGCCTATGAGTTATCAGGAAGAGACAATGATACAGAAAAAGCTTGATAAGCTGCATGAATATTTCATAAATGCTGTTGCTGAGAACAGGAAACTGCCTGTTGAGAATGTCAAAGAATTAGCCACTGGAGAAATCTTTCTGGGCATAGAAGCAAAAGAATATGGATTGGTTGATGAGCTCGGATCAAAAGAGAATGCATTGAATTATATTGAATTGAAGATCAATGAAAAGCCATTGGCCAAGGAATTCTCCAAAGAAAAAACATTATTTGAAAGCTTAATGGGCATAATGTCAAGAAACTCTTTTTATATTGGAAAAGGAATCAGTTCCTCCCTTATAAAAGAATCAACACTCACAATAACAACATAAAACTAAGAAAAGTGCAAAAATGTCCCTAAAGGAATCCTTAAGAAAACTCAAGGAAAATGAGAAATTGAGTGTAAAAAAAGAAGTAAAGAAAGAATTAAAAAAAATCAAAAAAAATTCCCAGAAATGCATTATCTGCAAAAACCAGCAGGCAAGATATTTTCTTAAAGGTGCAATTTATGGATATTGCAAGAATTGTGCATTAGAGAATTTTTCAGATCTAAGCTATCTGCAAAAGAAATAATGCCTGAAAAATCAAATATATGGTATTTTTTCGTCTGTCTTGATACCGTAAATAATTACATAGCTCCAGAATAGCTTCCTTCTTCTCACTATATGCACAGAGAATCCGGATGCTCTGAATACGTCTTCAATAAATCTGTCATCTGTAAGCCATTTAACATTAGGCAGGATCCAGAAATAGTCAGTATATTCCACAAGGCATATTCTTCCATTCTTAGGAAGAATCCTTGCAATGTCCCTCAAGACCTTCCTGATATCCTGTATATACCCCAGCATACCAACTGAAAATACAACGTCAACATCTTTTATAGAAGGATGGATCCTGTTGATTTGATGCTCATCAAGAATAACAATTACATTCTCTATACCCTGATTTTTTAATCTTCTCTTCAATATCTCAACATTCTTGGGGCTTAGATCAGTTGCAAATACAACTCCCTTTGGACCGACTGATCTTGCAAGATGGATTGTCAAAGTCCCAACACCAGACCCATAATCCAATACTGTTTTATCTTCAAGGTCCTCAAAATAGTTAATAAGCTCTTTTCTAAATTTTTTTGGAAAACTTATGGGCTCGAAGATAACTGATATGCGAGCAAATATGTCATTAATATTTTTTATTGATTCTGGATCATAATAGAGTATTATTAGGAGAAATATTGGAATTCCAAATAGTATAAAGCTCAATCCTAGCTTAAATATGCTGAATGCATTTGGAGAATTCATTAACCATACAGCAACTATTGCAATATATATCAATGAAACAATAATTGGACCAATTTTCCCAAACCACACCTTAAAAGGCCTTGGATGATTAGGCCGCTTAGCTCTCAGCACCGGGACACACAAAATTACTGTAATATACATTAATAATGCCAATGGAACCAATAAACTCAACAAATAAGTATAGCTGCCAAAACCAAAAATAACAACAATAATAGATATTACTGTCTGGAATATTATTGCCTTGTAGGGTGTCTGAAACTTTGGATGAATATCCGCCAATTGCTCTATAAAGAGCTTATCCCTTGCCAATCCCAGCAAAAGTCTTGGACTTCCTATTAATCCACCCGCAGCAGATCCTATTAAAGCCAATGCAACAGCAATTTGAACAAACAATGCAAGGCTGCTATCAAATATTATCGATGTGAATGCTGTCAATGGTGTCTGCATAATTGACAGTTCCTGCCATGGGATTACGCCAAGCATCACTATGGCTAATAACAACCCAAGTACAGAGACAAAAACAGCACTCCAGATTAATGCCCTGGGAATTGTCTTCTGTGGATCATATGTCTCTTCTGCCATGAACGTAGCATTCTCCCACCCAAAAAAAGTCTCAACAATGAAAAAAAGCGCATAAAATATTAATATAAAAGGCATTGAAAAAAATGGCTGATAATTAGAATAATCAATATGCTTTATTCCGAATGCAATGAAACTTACCAATAATAATGTAATAATAACTGCAAATGCTCCCAGCATAACAGCAATTCTATCTGTTCCTAAATAAGCAAAAAAATTCAATATAAGTATTATTAACACTGCAAGCGATATTTTTAGAAAAACTTCTGCTGATGAGGGCAATAGATAATCCAAAGCAGCTACAATCAAAAGTGAATTCATCATATTAATGACTATCCACGAAGTCCAGCCTATAAGGAATGAAAACAATCCCTTTCCATAAGCATGTTTAGTGAAGTCAAATAAACCGCCAGCACTAGGATACATGCTTGACAATTCTCCGAAGCATGCAGCCACGTAAATGGTTATTATGCCTAATATTGTCCATGCAAGAATTGAAGCATTTCCAGCCACTTCTGATGCTAAAGATACACCAAAGAATATTCCAGTGCCTATTAATGAGGTCACTGTAATAGCAAATATAGTCCAAAATCCTAGATTCCTCTTAAGTTCAACCATTAATGTATATCAGACTTTTCATGTATTAAAAAGATTGGTATTATTTCTATAGTAGTAATAAATGTTTTAATATGATTGCTGATAAATAGGAGTATGGCAACCAAAAAGACAAATAAAAGACTAAAGATCAAACAAAAAGCAAAAAAATCCTCTGGATTCTTAGCATCAATAGATCAGCATAGGATGAAGCCTAATGAATATGATTTATTGTTTGAAAAAAAGCTAGCAGAACAATACAAAGAATTCAGAAACCTGAAGGATCATCATCTTCAGATGAGGAAGTTCTTCAGGATATTAGTTGGCTTATTGGTTATAATTGCTGTTGCATTATTATTATTGAGTTTTAATCTCTAACCTATTATATTATTACCAATACATTATCAGAAATACTATTTGAGAAACAGCTATTCCTAGAATTATTCCTATTATGACCTGGAAGAATGAATGACCATAAATTACCTCTATAGGCTTTTTCTTGATTTTCTTAAGCAACAGATTTATTTCTTCTCCATGAATACCGACAATCCTTCTTAATCTGAATGCATCTGAAATGATTATAAGGCTAAAAACTAATGATACAAAAAACAGTCCTGTTAGACCTTGAATATTATATACTGCTGTTGTTATTGCTGCCACAACTGTACTGTGAGATGAAGGCATTCCTCCATTCTTGAGACCTTCTGCAATATCAAGGCTTGTTTTCTTTTTCCATGCTGTTAATCCTGTCTTTATCAATATTGAACATATCCATGCTATAATAAATGCTAGAAAGTAATAGTCAGTCAATATACCTAAAATCAAATTCATAGTATCTTACAATATGCTGAATTTAAAAATGTTTTGAACAAATTTTTAAACTAATAAAAATTCCTCTTAATATGGGAAAAGACTATGATATATTACTGATTCCAGCCAGATATAATAAGAATATTGAATTATCAGATGAGATAATTGCACAATTGCCTGAAAAAATCATGCTATTTGCATCAGTGCAATTCCTGAACAATCTTGATTCAATAAAGCAGCAGCTTGAAGCTAAGGGAAGAAAGATATCGATGAGAGAATCAAAGAATTATCTTTATAATGGGCTTATCAGCGATAAAGGTCAATTGCTTGGATGCAATATGGAGAATTTTTCTTCAAAAGAGGATTTTGATGCATTCCTATATATAGGAGATGGATTATTTCATCCAAAAGCATTGGCTGTAAACAATAATAAGGATATATTCTGTTATGATCCGAAGATTGAAAAATTGCATGTTATCGAGAAAAATCTTCATGATGAATATTCAAAGAGGAGAAAAGGCGCTAAGCTAAAATTCTTGACATCAAAAAATATCGGTATAATAATAACTACAAAGATCGGCCAGGCAAATCCAAAAAGAGCTGAAGCCTTAAGAAAGAATATTTTAAGCAAATGGTCTGATAAAAAGGTCTTCATGTTCTATGCAAATGAATTGAATTTCCTTGAGCTAGAGAATTTTAATTTCATTGACATTTATGTCAATGTTGCCTGCTCAAGAATAGGCCATGATGATATTAAACGAACACCGATGCCAATAATTAATATAGCTGATGCAGAAGAACTAGTTAGAGAATGATAATAACTCATCCTCACATATTGTTTATCCAATTCTCATAATCCGTATTGGAATCGACCCTAAACTTAATAATGCAGGGCATCTTATATGGATGAATTTTTTTTATTTCTTTTTCTGCAACTCCGGCTTTTGCTGTAGATGTTTTCAAGATGCTTGCATATTCTTTATCATTAACTAATTTCTTATTCCAAATATACATTGTGTCAATAGGAAATATATTTGCACAAGCCACAAGTTTTTTCTCGATCATATACCTAGAAATTTTCTTAGCATTTTTCAGATTCTTATGAGTCACATACAAAATTGCAATCATTTTTCCTCCATCATTGCATCAAAGGAGTTGCCATTAATAATACTGAAGACAGGAAAATTATGAAAAATATTATCAATAATATATAGATCATTATCCAGAAAAACCCTAGGATAATTCCCGCAGCCGCCATGCCTTTGCCTTGCTCCTTTGTTTGCTTGATTTGACTAAGGGCAATAAATCCGAAGACTATAGCAAGTATAGGTGCTATTGGAACAAAGAACAATATTCCGAAAATTAGGGACAATATAGAAAATACATTTGTCTGGTTGTTTTGTTTTGCCATTTTTATAGAAATTAATTATTGTTTATATATTTATTGAATATCATAAACGTATATCATGATATTCCTTAAAGACTTTTATCTCGTATTTATTCAGGTAATTCTCTAGTTTTGTTGTGAATAAATGATGCTTGTCTTTTGTCAATACAGTTGATCTTGTCTTTATTGCTGCTGCTATCAATACTGCATCACTTGCATCCGGAACTTCTTTTAATAATCCTGGATCTATTGACTTGACAAATTCCTGTTCCTGAAACCTGTTGCCTGGATGTACATCAATATCAATTATTGTTATCGGATTATTTTTTAGGAATTTCCTTGCATATTCTCTCACTCTTTCATCAACAACATGTTCTTTGAATAAGAATTCATCCACATTAAAGCTTGTCATTGCAACATCCCTTGCAGCAACAAGATCTCTTAGTGCATGATCTTTCTGATGCTCAAATGTATGGATAAAGAAACACGTATCCAAAAGAACATAATCCTTTGCAGTACCCTCTTCAATGCTAATATGTGTCTGTTTTTCGAAGATTTCTTTCATTCCACTCTCTCTATCCTTGGATATACTCCCGGATCCATGAATACTTGTTCTGTTTTTACAGCAATCCCTCTTTCATTCTTTATGATGTCTTCTGCATCCATTAATGCTCTTCCAATCAATATCAGTTCATTCTTTAATGTGAATACTGCAACAATATCTTCTTTATCAATGTTCTTTTCAAGGCTTGTTATTCCAGGAACTTTAAGGAATGCTCCATGACATAAGCTATTGACTGTTGTATCCATAACATAAATCTTCTTTAGATGAGAAACTGCTGACTCTGGTGTTATTAGCATTTTTCTGATTTTTTCAGGATTTCCCTCCTTATAATAATGATAAGCATCTTTAAGATCTGTCAAAGTTACAAGATTGTCTTCATTAAATGGTCCTGCTTTTGTCCTACGTAATTCAACCATATGGGCATTTGTTCCTAAAGTTAAGCCAAAATCATGAACCCATTTTCTAATATATGTTCCTGCCTGTGTTCCGATCTTGAATAAAACATCTCTTCCATCCACATCGATTATTTCTACATAATATACATTTCTCTCCCTTATTTGCCTTTTGACAGCTGATTTTACTGGAGGAAGCTGCATTAGTTTTCCAGTAAATTGCTTCATTGCATTGATTATCTTGTTTTTGTCAAAATCATCATGGATATGCATTAAACAGACATATTCCTTTCCAGCTGTAAGCAACCATTGCATTATTCTTGTTGCCTTGTTAACACCTATTGGAAGAACTCCTGTCACAGCAGGATCAAGTGTCCCTGAATGACCTGCTTTTTCTTTTTCAAGAATATCCTTGACTAATGCTGAGACTTGATGACTTGTGATGCCAGAAGGCTTATCAATATTTATTAGAGAATAGTTCAGCATTTCCTCTATTGATTTTTCTTCTGGAAGCTTTCCAAATTTATTTGAAGATTCATATTCCTTCTTGACTATTATTTCCCTGTTAAGGGATTCAAATGGAAGATTCATTTTTATTCATTATTCATTAGGCTTCATTGTTGGGAAGAATATGACATCCCTTATTGATGCAGAATCAGTAAACAGCATGATCAACCTATCAATTCCTATCCCTAAGCCTCCTGTTGGAGGAAATCCATGATCAATGGCTTTGCAGAAATCTTCATCCATTGGGTTGCTTTCTTCATGGCCTTTTTTCAATTCCTTTGCTTGCTCTTCCAGTAAATATCTCTGCCTTATTGCATCATTCAATTCTGAATAAGCATTGCCTACTTCCCATCCATTGATGTAAGGTTCAAATCTTTCAATAAGCTCAGGATCTTTTCTATGCAATCTGCATAATGGAGTTGTCTCTTTTGGATGATCTACAATAAATACTGGCTGGATTAATTTTTCTTCAACTATCTTGAATAATTGATTCATCAATATCCCTCGGGGCATTTCATCATTATGCTCTATCTTATGTATTCTTAACAATTCCCTCAACTCATCATCTGTATTTTTATCCAGATCTATATTTGCATATTCTTTCATTGCATCTTTCATTGATATCCTCTTCCAGGGCTTTTTCAATTCAATCTCTTTTCCCTGATAGACAATTTTTGTTGTTCCGTACAGTGTCAATGCAATATGATTGTAGATATCCTCCACTAACTCCATTATATCAGTATAATCTGCATAAGCCCAATAAAGCTCTAGCATAGTAAATTCAGGATTATGTGTTGTGTCGATAGATTCATTCCTGAAGACTTTTGCAATCTCATAGACTTTTTCATACCCTCCAACTATCAGCTTCTTCAGATAAAGCTCTAGAGAAATTCTCAGATATGCCTTCATATTAAGCTCATTGTAATGGGTTGTAAAGGGCTTTGCTGCTGCTCCGCCATATATTGGCTGTATTATTGGAGTCTCAACTTCCATAAATCCTCTGCTGTCAAGAAATTCTTTTATAGCCTTCAGAATCCTGGATCTTAAAGCAAATCTTTTCTTTGAAGAATCATCCATTATCAAGTCAAGATATCTCTGCCTGTATTTTATCTCAGTATCTTGTAATCCATGATATTTTTCTGGCAATGGCCTTAAAGCCTTGCTTAAGAATTGCAGCTCAATAACACTTATTGTCAGTTCTCCTGCTTTTGTCCTGAATATCTTTCCTTTAACACCGATAAAATCCCCCATATCCAACAATTTTAATTCATCATAATTAGCATATTCTCCTTCATTGAAATACAATTGTATTTTTGCATCATTATCCATTATATGCATGAAAGTGATTTTGCCAAGTCTCCTCAATCCTATGACTCTTCCTGCAGTTATAGCTATATCATTAGTATGTTCTTCTGGCTTTAAATGAGAATATTTTTCCTGCAATTCCTTATTGTTGTGCTTTTTCTCAAACCTGTAGGGAAGATCATTTTTATCTTTGATCTCATTTAGCTTTTTTATTCTTTCAGCTATCAGGTGATTTTCCTTCCCTAATCTGTTTTCAACATCCTTTAATGGCTCCACACTAGAATGATTAATCGAATATATTTAAAAGTTGCGGTTTTTAATGTCACATATTACTATTATGACATTAGCGTCTAGCGAACTTTAATATTAATCTTTCTATACCAAATAACTCGAGAAAACATCTAAATAATAACCTATGTGAGCACGCTAATATTAGTAGTTAAAATTATGCCACAAACAAATCATCAAGTTCTTGCTTTGTTAGTTTCTGCTTGTTCAATATTGTTACTGCTGGCTGTTTCCTGAGATCAACAATGCTTCCATGAATCCGTTGCTCTTCTTCTATTATGTCCTCGTACATTTTATCCCCCAACAAAAATACATAGAGCTACCTATAGGAAAAACAATGTATGATGATTTAACTCACTTTTCCTCCTGAATCATTTCATCAGGCTCATATTCAAGCTCTTCTTCTGTCCAAAAGTCTTTTATCATTTTTCCTACCTAAACATTAAAAAAATACTAACTGCTAATAGTAATAATATCAGCAGATACATCACAATGCCTAGCAAAATATTAGTGAGATATATTATTTCATTCTCCATAACAACAGTGTTGTTATTGGAGTAATCACTAATATCTTTTAAAGTCATCGCCCCAGTCTATAAANNATCAATCTTATCTTCACTATCAGGGCCAATAGCCAAACATGTTGTTGTTCCTGCAGGAATTGCTGTAAGGCCCGCATCTGTAATCAATGCTGTTATTAATCCTTGCTCTTTTGCCTGCTGATTGAATTTATGCAACTCCTTAAAATCTGCAACTTTAAGAACTATCTTTTTCATGCCTTCACTACGCCATTCCTTAACAGTTGATTTATCTGATCTTAATACTGCTTCAACTGATGCATGAGCAACTTGAGAACATGCTTTCCCTTTGGGTAATTTTAAGTCATTTCTAAGAAGAATAACTTGTTTGTATTTACTCATTTCTTTTCTCCATGTGTTCATCAAATCTTTGTTTTTTTCTATGTAAATAATTTTCTGTCACACCTTTATACATCCACTCACATAACTTTCTTGCCTCATCACCATAATATCTACAAACATAAATATTTCTGTTTTTATAAATCTGATGCATTCCCAATCCCAACTCATTATTCAATTTTACCTGTAGACTTTCTAAAAACAGCAATGTACCTACAAATGTAACTTTAATTGTGTTAGGTTTGTTGAAATGAATGCTTCCATCTCCATCAAAATACCCTCTTACAAAATGTCTTAATTGTGTACGTGTTATATCTGGAAATTTCAATATCAAACTTTTTTTAGGAATACATCCTGTACTAATCAAATCTTCAACTATTATCCTATTATTTATTCGTACGACTGCGGCATCCTTATATTCAGTTATGGGCGCATCGCTTTTGAGTAATTTCTTGATGAGATATAAAATTTCTTTATCTTTTATACTCAAATGTATGCTAGCCTCTCTTAAGTTTTTCGATATGTTCCCATCACTAAAGAACCACCCTAAAACATATGCAGTATTCTGATTCTTCTTCTTAAAGAAATTGTTATCTATGCCATAACTTCCATCTCTAATTTTTCTTTTTAGTCCTATTTTTGCAGCCTTATGATTTATTGAACTTTTAGTTCGTTTCGAAAACAACTCATATATATTTGCGTTTTTAGGATAGACTCTTTTTAATAAGTTGATTTCTTTATGTGTCCAAGTATTACGCTTCTTAGTTAAATTATATTTTCGCATCCATTTCTGTATTGTACTAGAATCAACTTTCTGCTCTTTAGCAATTTGTAAATATGATTTTGCATACAACTCTTCAGTTAAATATTTTTTAGATTTATATTTTTTCATTTCACCCTCCTGTTGGATGAAAAAATTAAATAAAAATATTTAAAACCGATGTATTAGTTAAGCAAACTCCTAATTTCCCTTTTGGCAGCTTCAAGTCCTGTCTTGCTAATATTACTTGTTTGTACATGCTTAATAGTTATTTTAAGAATTTAAATATTTATTGAAAATTTTGATAGAAATTAATTCTTATACAATTCCCAGACGATTCTTGCAATGCTTCCTATGCAGAGAAACATTATTAAATAATTTTCAAACTCGACTGGGATTCCAATACCGAATAAGCTTTCTTTTCTCTGAAGACTAATGAATGCTAAGAAAAATATTATTGCAAATATGATCATCAAACCAACCATCACTACAATCATTCTCTTATTAGCCATATATCTACTAAATAATGGTTATATATAAAGTTTTTTAATTATCAAGGTTATCTAAAACAATGTCTTTCATGCATGATAATTCAAATAATGTGTTGATATCATTTTTTTTCAAAGAATAATTATACGCTAATGCAAACGATAGATATGTCAATTCCGGATGACCCGTACTTGCTGAATAATCAAATAACTCGAGATATTGGCTATTGTTAAATAATTTCCAAAATACACCATACTTAACAAAATCCATGGGCTTCTCAATGTTATCCAAGATAGAAGATAGGTTATTGTAAATTTTTTTAAAATCATCGTAATAGTGATTTCTATCAGTATTGAAATATCCTTTTTTATGAAGATTCTCCTCTAACTTATCAAATTGTCCAGATACCAACCAGAATCCGTTCTTTGTGTCATCAGGATTGATTTTCTTCATATCATACAAATCAACTGTGTTTTTTCTATTCATTTTATCACCTATGCAACCATACTATAATTATTAATCGTATTCTCTAAAGTATCTATGTTGTTTTTTCTGATCTTAACGAATTCTCCCTGTTTATCAACAATGTTTTCCTCTTTTACGAACCTATCAAGAGTATCATATAGGGCGCTCTTGCTCATGTAAATATTATATTCATCCTTAATCATCCGCAATGTATCTTTTACTGAACCATTCGCATATGAAGATAAAAGATCATTCATAAATATATCATATTTATTATCGCTCTTTAGTCTCTTGGTAGAATATTTTATTAATGTGCTGTATTTCTTTGGAACATCACTAGATACTTTTGATTTTACTTTTGATTTTGCAGCGCCCAATGCAAACATATACATTATATTACTTGCAATATCCGGATTTAAACTATTTTGATCTGATCCATCATAGTTCTCAGTAATATTATTGTTAATATATTTATATCCCTTTAATATTTTATTTGGCTTGTCTTCCATTATTGAATGAACAAGTTGATCAATATTATCGTAGGTGTATCCGTTTTCTGGATTCACGAATTTTTTATCTTTAGTATATAAATATTCTACTAACCTGACTTGAGTCTCTGATTTATACAATAATAGTTTTTGTCCAGGTGTAATGTAATCCCATTTGATTCCATCTGGACCTTTCTTTACTTTTCCGTTTACGACTTTTCTATTATCTATTTTTGTGTGTTTTGACAATTCTGGATCGGAATTATTATTCTCATTTAATACTCTTTGTTCTTCATGTGTTTTTATTAATTCTTTTCCTTTGACTCCAAGATAGTCTGAGACAATATTAAGGGTGTTATCCCCTTTCTTCACCTCAACATATTCACCATTCAAAACATTTGCCTGAATCATTACTGATTTTTGTTTTGAAGGATTCTCTACAATAATGCTTTTATCATTGCAATCAATATTAGTTAATATAACAGATGTTATTCCAGCTGTGACGCCATATGTTATTAGCGATTTGTATGGATGAGTAATTATTTTGTTTATAATATTATTAAATTTCCGGCTGCTTGATTTTATTGCTTTTTCAAGACTTTCTTTTGGCTCATTAAATTCTGGATGATAAACATAATCGTCAAACATTATCGGTTGTTTCTTCAATGTAACATCGTTTTTTATTTCTCGAGATTCTGACACTTCTTTGCCTGCACTGAAGGCATTATCATCTTTCATTAAACAATTTTTTGCCATTTCAACTGCTCTGTCTAGATGACCAAATTGATAATCAAGAGGTCCAAATTCAGTTGCTGGAACTAATTCTTCTCTTAGACCTTTTGCATATTCAATGACCTTGGATGAAAAATCATTTATTCTCAAATTTACAGATTTAATAAATTCTTTTAATCTGTTTTTCTTTGGTGCAACTATTTCTGAAGATAATCTAAAATTTTTCATAATCTCTCCTACTTTTGGATAAATTGGTCCGTGCATATACAATTCATAAAAAGGCTTTCCATATGATTTTGATGTACTATATAGATTATCCTCATTCTCTTCTGTGTCGGTATTTTCTGATTCATCCTTAAATTTGTTTTTGGGTATTACTGATCCAAATCCAAAACTCGGAGCAAAAAGAGTGTCTTTGCTTTCAGTAGGATATAATATAGATATATCATCGTAAACTGAGGTTGGAATATCACCTAATCTTATTTTAGGATCCTTAAAAAGAGTTTTAAAATATTTAACTACCATTCAGTACGGAAATTTTCCACCATTTATAAAGTTTATGATTATTCAATACTCAATAGTGGTAACTTAAATGATACTTAATATTCCCCTAACCGCTTCTGTTTACTATCATACTTCTCTAGATACTTAGGAGGACTTATTGATTTGAATTCATAGCCATGATCCTTTAACATCACGAGTGCATTCTCAGAAATCCTTGGGGTTGCAATAATTCCTCTAATGAAGTTTTCCTCAACACCTTTGGATTTCATTATCTTATGAATATACCTATGCAACTGGCTTACTGCCTTGAAATCAGCAAAATCCCTCTTGCATTCAATAACAACTATTTTTCCATTCTTATCATTTCCAAAAACATCAATAAACCCAAACTTTGTATGCTCTTCCCTGCTGAATGGCTTAAATCCTTTTTCAATCAATTCAGGATTCTCATATATCATATCAGACATGTCTTTTTCAGAGCCTTGGACAAGTATCTTTCCAGGATCCTCAAGCAAGTGATTAGAGACAAAATGTATTCTCAATAATTTTATATCCATAAAATCCTTCAAAAAAAGATTTCTAGATTTTAAAAAAATCGCATTATTATCCTCAATAAGCTTATGTTCTGTATTCTCCTTCATATAATTTATAGGATTCACGCCATTTGGCTGATGGACAATCAATGTCTTGTCCTGCTTTATCACTATCAACCTATCGCCCTCAGGAAGATAGCTCTCGACTTTTCCATGATACCATACTTCACATCTTGCGGCAATAATGATCAACTCATTCCTCTCAAGAGCATTCATTATCTGTGATTCATGATTAATTATTTCATTGCGCATGATCTTGGTAATAGAAAACGTTATATAAATCTTTTCAGTAGGC
>DUIB01000011.1 GCA_013330595.1 Candidatus Woesearchaeota archaeon
GCTTCACTTAGCTAAGTTAATACCCTAAATCAATATATTTATAAACCTCTTTCTTTTCTTTTTATTGGTGATTGTTATGTCAAAAAAGAAGGTTAATGATTCATATATTAATGCTCCTAGCATTGATTCTGCTTTCCCTGCAGACATGCCTGAAGAAGCAAAGAAAAAGCTTAATGAAATTAAGGGCAAGCTTGATAAGTTTCAGAAAAAGGTTATGGATAAATTTTCTGATTATATTCTCGGAATGGCTTTAATGCCTCCTCCTAAGCCTGAGAAAGATGAAGAGGGCAATGAAAAGCCTGTTGACAAGAACAAGATTTTCATTCTAGTATTGGTTGATGATTCTGATAGCAAAAAGATGTCTAAAGAGGAGTTAAAAGAGAAATTAGGCACTATTATTAATTCAATGGCACAAGAGGTTGATAAAAATATTTCTCCTGAGACAGTAATTCTTACTGAATTATGGCAGTCATGTTATGATGGAAAATATGATATTCTAGAGGTAATTGCACTCTCACTGCCATTATTTGATAAGGGAATGCTTGCAGCAATAAAGATTGCCGAGGTTCATAAGACAATGGTTTTAAAGAAATTTGAGAAATATATTGTTTCATATGTCTTAGTAGGAAGTCTAGTTCAAGGAAGAGCAACAAATAAGTCAGATATTGATGTATTCATCACAATTGATGATACTGATGTCAAGAAGATGACAAGAGCAGAATTAAAAGATAAGCTTAGAGCAATAATCATTGGCATGGGCATTGATGCTGGAAAAATGACAGGCATTGAGAATAAGATCAATATCCAAGTTTATATTTTGACTGATTTCTGGGAAAACATCAAAGAGGCTAATCCTGTTATCTTCACTTTCTTAAGAGATGGAGTGCCTTTTTATGATAGAGGAATCTTTATGCCATGGAAGCAATTGCTTCAGATGGGCAGAGTAAAGCCAAGCCCTGAAGCTATAGATATGTTTATGCATTCAGGTGAGCAGATTCTTGAAAGAGTTAATTTTAAGCTTGTTGAGATTGCTACTGAAGATTTTTTTTGGGCAACATTAACACCAACACAGGCAGCAATAATGCTTTATGGCCTTCCACCTCCTACTCCAAAGGAAACACCAGAAGTGATGAGCGATATTTTTGTAAGCAAAGAAAAGATGCTTGAACAGGAGTATGTTGAAATCCTGAGAAAAGTACTTAAGACAAGAAAAGATATTGAGCATGGTGATAAGAAGATTGTTTCAGGCAAGGAGATTGATTCATTAATCGAGGATTCTAAGAAATATCTGAAGAGAATGAATGATCTGTTTAAGCAGATTGAGGAATTAAAAGAAGCTGAATCTGTAAAGCATAATTATGAGACTGTCGTTACGGTTGTTAGGGATATATTAAAGCTTGAAGGCATTGAAAAGATTTCAGATACTGACATATTGAAATCATTCGAACAGGAAGTAATCCATAAAGGCTTAATTCCAGAGAAGTATCTTGGTATGCTTAAAGATATTGTAAAGACTAAGAAAGATTATGATATAAATAAATTATCAAAAACAGAAGTTCATGAATCTAATAAGGATGCGAGAGAATTCATAAAATTCCTTGTTGAGTATATTCAAAGAAAAAGAGGGAGAGAGCTTGATAGAGTGAAGATTAGGGTTAAGCATGGCAATAAGTTTGGTGAAGTCATAATTTTAGACAAAAAAGCCTTTATTGTACACGATATTGATAATGAAGAAAAGGAAATAAGCAAAGCAGATGTCTCTCCAGAAGGCAGATTGATAAATATCAATGAAAGTAGTCTGGAGGAATTAGAGCATGCATTGGCAAGAATAGATATACCTCAAAAAACCTTCATTAAAGAGACATTATTTGAGAATCTTAAGAGCATTTTCGGAAAGGATGTTGAAATACTCATAAATTACTAGATAAATGAGTTATTGCGCTCATATAGATTATGGATAGGATATTATTACTAGTCTAGTGCTCTAGATCATTACAATTAATATTCGCTAGGCACAAAGAAATTCATAAGAATTTCTTGTGCAAGAAATGCTTGGCATTTCTTTGCAGTAAAGGCATTTAGTTGAGGACATAAATAACCTATAAGTTAGCATCTCGGAAATGGGGATTAATCCTCATTATCCGCTCGAACCTTGGACAGAGTTCAAGGGTTCGAAGATGCTAACTTATTATAGGAGACTATTGTCCTCAACTAATTATTAATAAAGTTTTTAAATAATCCATAATTGCTTTTTATCAGGTGATTACATGCAGACAGGATACAAAGTGCTCGATGTTATGACAAACAAGCCAATAATAGCCTCTAAAGAGATGTCATTAGTTGAAGCAGCAAAGCTCATGGATGAGGAAAATGTCAATAGCTTATTGATAGAGGAGAATGAAAAAGCAAAAGGCATAATTACTGATGAGGATTTAGTCAGAAAAGTCATTGCAAAAGGGCTTGACCCTAAGAAAGCAAGATTAAAAGATGTGATGAGTCAAGACCTTGTTACAATAAAATCAAACAGAGACATTTATGATGCATTAATATTAATGAGGCAAAATAACATAAGGCAATTGCCTGTTGTTGATAATGACAAATTAGTGGGATTTTTGACATCTAAAGACATTC
The DNA here is from genome assembly GCA_013330595.1 of Candidatus Woesearchaeota archaeon. GTDB lineage: Archaea > Nanobdellota > Nanobdellia > Woesearchaeales > UBA9642 > UBA9642 > UBA9642 sp12459u. The sequence goes on from DUIB01000011.1 coordinate 2,632, forward strand.
TTAAGTTGCAACCAGAATTATTTGACATATTTGCAGAAAAATACGAGATAAGAGAGCAAAACAGAAAGCTGCAGGACGAGGATCCATTGTTTTACGGATTGAAAAAGAAAAAGAGATAAAATGTCATTACATTTAGCAATAATACTTGATGGCAATAGGAGATTTGCAAAGAGATTAATGCTAGAGCCTTGGAAAGGTCATGAATATGGAGCAAAAAGGGTGGAATTGCTCTTAGAGTGGTGCAAAGAATTCAAAATTAATGAATTGACTTTATATTCTTTCTCGATACAGAATTTTAACAGGCCAAAAGAGGAATTCAATTATCTTATGAAGCTATTCAGTGAAATGTTCACGAAATTTGCCGATGACCCAAGGATTAAAAAGAATGAAATCAAGATCCGGTTTTTGGGAAGATACGAATTATTTCCAAAGGAATTAGCGAGCTTATTTAAAGAGATTGCTGAAAAAACAAAAAACAATAGTAAATTTATTCTAAATTTTGCAATGGCATATGGTGGGAGAGAAGAGATTGTTGATGCAATCAAGAAGATAGTCTCAGAACATCCAGAGCCAGAGAAAATTACAGAGGATTATGTTGAAAAGCACCTCTATATTGATTCTGCTCCGGATATAATAATAAGGACTGGAGGAGAAAAGAGAACCTCAAATTTTCTTCCATGGCAATCTGTGTATTCTGAGTTGTTCTTTATAGATAAGACATGGCCTGAGTTTGAGAAAGAGGATCTAGTAAATATTCTAAATGAGTATAATCAGAGAGAGAGAAGGTTCGGGAAATAATTCACTCTGAGAACACTTCTGCCTGGAACTTAAACAATTTTGCTTGCTTCCAATCATTCTTTCCAAGCATTGCCTTATTACATAAGGCTTCAAGGAATTGCAGCGCATTCCAGTTATATTGAGTTGCAACCTGCGGTAATAGCAATCCAAAATGATTCATATATTCTATAATTAAGCCGTCTTTTCCAATTTCTATGCTTTTCAGTGGATCATTCTTTATCTGCTCTGGAATGCTTAATAAAGAGATTTCTATCTTTAAGGATTTCAATTCTGATTCCTCTAACGGATCAAATCTAGAATCCTCAAATGCTGCTGCTTTTGTTGCTGCAATTATCTGCTCAAATAAAGGCATTATAGGCTTAACAAATCCGATACAGCCTCTTAATTCATTGTTCTTATGAAGTGTAACAAAGCATCCTTTTAGATCAGTAAAATGGCTATAATCAGAAGTATCAGGATCATTGTCCTTAAAGAACATTTCAAGAGTATTTCTTGTAAGCTTCAATAAAAGCTTCTGGTCTTTTTTGAGCATAAAACCATTAATACAGGATTGTTTTTATATATTTTGGATTGTGCTTAAAAACTGTATCTAGAAGAGAAGATATCATTAAAAGGTACTAAAACCTGATCTTCTTGAATAATTCAAGGAATTGTTCGTTCTTTTTTTGCAGTCTTTTAACAGCATCATTCAATGTCTTTTCAGGCTCTTTATCATCTGTCTCGACGATAAATCTAGGAATGCCGATTAACGGATGCTCAATAGAATACGCTGATATTTTTGTTGACTTGTCATTCCATAATTCATGCTTTAAAACATTGCAGAAAGTATGATCAGTTCCAATAAGATCAAAAACAAGTCGTTTCTTGGACTTTTCAATAACCTTTATTTCCATATTTGAGGGAAAAATCATATATTTATAAATATTGCTATTGAATTTTTTATACTGTATAATTCCGAAATTAGTTC
>DUIB01000040.1 GCA_013330595.1 Candidatus Woesearchaeota archaeon
TTGATCATCAAAATAATTAGGGAAAACATAATCATCAGAGAATCTTGTTTTGAAATTATTCAATTCCTCTTCTGATAAATCTCTGATTTTTATTATGAACTTGTTTCCTTTCAATGATCCCAGGCTTAAAGGCTCATTATGAAATGATATAAACCCGAGTTTGATATTATCTGTATCTATCTTAAGATTTCCTTTATCCTTGAATATTGAGATGAATTGTGTTGTTAATGCATGCCTGTCTTTTGATCCTGCATACTTGATATTCTTTCTAGGAATATTGAATTTATTGCATATGTGTTCAACAGCAGATTCAGTATTGAAATCCTTTTTTGTTAGTTTGTATATTGAATAATCTCCCTTGTCTGAGAATTCAATAGGGATCTCTTCAACAATAAAGTCTTCTGGAATAGATTTGATGAGCATCTAAAATAAGAATATTTCTTAATATAAAAATGCGACGGAAACTTGCTTTTTTTAATATCTGAACAAACCTTAACTAATGTTTTGAGAATGTGGCGGATATGATTGAGTATGATTTTGGTTCAGATAAAATAATGTTTATAAAGGCAAATGGTTTACTCATCTGTAATGACCTTATCAAATATTCAGAAAGATGAAATCAGAAATCTATTAAGAACTACGCTTAAGAATAAATTAGCTAAATATAAGCGTGAATCATCATATATGCCTTTCTTAAGTAAACTTATTCAAGATGATGAAAAAGTGGCTGCTTATTCGTTTATACATTCTATATCTACAAGTTTAGGTATGTCAATATATGAGGAAGTTTCTAAGATTATTGCAAAATCTTCTGCACAAACGGTTGAAAGGGGAGTAAATGTTGGTGGAACTTTATCTTCTCAACAAAAAGAAACTATTGCAAAAATAGTTAATGAACTAAGAGAAGGAAAAAGAATAGTCAATAGGAAAAAAGAAGTCACAGAAGTTTTGTCCGCTTCATCTTTTAATGGTAAGGCTCAAAAAGATAATGATATCGCTGACTTTTATATGAAAAAGGATAATCAAGAGTTTTTCTTTGAAATTAAAACTGTTAAACCAAATATTGATGTTTTTACCAAATCGAAAATAAAATTATTAGAATGGGTCGCTAGAAAACAAAAACCTGTAAATGCGATACTTGCGTTTCCTTATAACCCTTATTATCCTGACCCTTATTCTAGGTTTACTGAACAGGGAGTAGTTGAACACGGAACAGAATTTTTAATAGCTGAAGAATATTGGAATTTCATTGGTGGAAAAGATACTTTTAAGGAACTTCTTTCTCTTTTTGATGATGTTGGGAAGGAGTTGAAAGATGAAATTCAAAAAAAGATAAAAGAAGTTGCAAAAGAGAAATTACACAATTAATTCTTAAAAGTCGTATTACAATAAGGATGTGTTAATTGAGCATTATCCGCTGTTCCTTTTCCACTATCTTCTATCCTCTTTATATGATCAAATGAAATCGAATTTCTGTGTATTAAACCTCCGCAAATTGCGCATCTTGGCGCGTTCTCAAGATATGTTTTAATAAAAGTAAGGTTCTTTACTGCTTTAGAGAAGTCATCTCCTTGGCCTTCAAGATATTGAGGATCTATAGAAATGTTCTCGAACTCTTTTATTTTTAATGCTTCTTTGACGGATTCTTCACAAGTTTTATTTAATTTTAAACTTTCAATAATACTGAGATAAAAGGATAGTAATGGTTTAATACTTTTTTTCGCATACCTAAAACTCCGATTAATTTGCTGAATAATATAATCATATTTTTCTAGAATGGTCTCAAAATCTTTTCGGACTTTGATAAAATCTTCAAACTGTTTTTTATTTTCCAGTTCTCTAATTAATTCAACGATACCTAAAAATGATGCGGGTTTATGTCTTGCAGTTTTTGAATAAAAATATACTATAGGATGTAAACCTAAAGAAAATGGTTCGTTACTATTCATTCTTTGAGCAATTCGTTTAGTATTTCTTAAATATTCTATAGTTTTAGAACCATCTTTATCATCAGAAAGGTTTTCAATCTCATCATTGTCATAAATATTATTAGAAATATTGACAAATCCCAAAATTAAAGGCAATGTTTGTGCTGAGGATATTTTTCCACATAAAGGTATGTCTAAAGTTTTTAACGGAGTATCCAATCTTGGTGAAAAAAGTATTCTATTAATTTCACTAGCTAATTCCTGTATTTCTTTTTGTTTTTCTTCGGAAAATAATGACCAATATTTATGTCCTTTACCGCTTTTCATTATTGCTCTGGCAGCTATGCAGCTAGGTTTTCTTCTTGATTTTAATAAAATAAGCTCGGTTTTGTTTATTGGTGCCGCTTGTTGATTTATTTTAAAGAAAGAATCTTCTGCTTTACTTACATCTCCTTCAACCCATTGTAATTGAATTGCTAAAGCACCCAAATTCTTCGATTTTCTAATTATTTCAGGTTTTACTTTATCAGGATGAGTTAATGTTAATTTATAGTCCTCATATGATCCTACTCTTTTTTCCATAAGTTCTCGGGTCGCATTTGCTATTTCTTTTTGTTCTTCATCAATAACTCCATCATAAAATTTTTTAGAAGCAATCCCATCTCCATAATCGTTATTAATCCAGCTAATTAATGAACTTAATCTATGCGACCCATCGATAACGAATAAATATCCTGCTGGACTTCTCCATAAAATAATCGCCGGGATTAAATCTCCATTGATAAAACTCTCTACAAATTCGACAACTTTTTCCGGCTCCCATTCGTTAGTCTCTCTTTGAAAATCTGGTTTTCTTACATTTGTGATAAAAAATGAATCTAACTTCATATCCTCGATTGAAATCGTATCTTTTTTATTACCTGAACTTGCTTTATCCGTTACTTCAAAATCTTCTCTAGGAATCAATGCATCTAAATTTACTTTACTCATTTTATGCCTTCTTCATATGAAATATTATTTCTGCGTATGGTTGTCTGTCCCTTTCTGTTCTGTTTAGAACCGGTCTTTTGAATTGTTCTACTATTTTTAATCCGCTTTTCTCCGCAATTTCTGGATATAAATTATATTTATCATTTGCTACAATAAAGAAATCTCCATCTTCTTTGACGAATTTGTTTATATTTTTGAATACTTTACTTATTCCCTCAATATAATCACGTTTTGCTCGGTTGCCCTGACCTTTGTACAAAGGACCTATTTCTTTATCATCTTTTCTTTCTATCTCAAATAGTTCATAAGCATATGCGTGTTGTTCGTGATAGTCAATTTGCCCTACATATGGGGGTGATGAAAAAATTCCATCTATCTTTTTCGAATTTAATAATTTAAAGAATGCAGGGTTTTGTTTTTTAATTTCCTTAAAAATATCTGTTTCTCTAGAATCTGCATGGATAACTCCATGGAACACATTCCTTTTTATTTTTGAAAATTCTTTGATTCTTTCAATAGTATCAATAGTATATCTTCTTAAGTGCGTAATTATGTTATTCAAAGGAGTGCATATTTTTTTATGTTTAGAACAATAATAGGGTCCTGTTTGCGGCTCCTTAAGCGTTGCTAAATCTGAATGTGTCGTTGCTCTGCAAGATCTTGCGGTTCTGCTCAGAACAATTTTCATCATGTTTCTTATTTTTTCATCCTTTTCTTGCTCGATTGTTTTTAAGTAATAAAACAATTCTTGTCGCACTCTTTTTGAAAACCATTTGGCTAAGAAAATAGACATCCTTTTCTCATCTAAAAGAATGGTTTTATCTTTTGTTCCATTCTTTCTAAAAAATTCTTCATTCTCTTTGAAAAATAATTTTAATTTTTCTTCTGCATATTTATCTTCATTTAATTCGTTTCTTCTTATTTTATTTTTGAATTCAGGATTTGGAAAATGTTTTTTATTAAATTCATTTAATTTATTTTTCAATTGAATATCAAAGGCATCATCAAACACTTGTTGACTGAAATTCGATGTCTTAGATAAGACATTTTGCAGAGATTCGTTTAAAGTAACAAAATCATAGTCATCTAATTTTGTTTTTGCAATTAAGCAATTAAAATCAGATATATCTATACCTACACTATTTAATCCTAATTCAGATGATTGGATTAAAGTTGTTCCACTTCCCATAAAAGGATCAAGAATTGTGTCGCCTGCTTTAAAATATATTTGTTTTTTATAATCATTTAAATGAGAATCTAAGAAATATTCAACTAATTGAGGAATAAATTTTCCTTTATACGGATGTAATCTGTGAACGTGTTTTGTAGTATCTGATTCTCTTAAATTCGAAAATGATAAACCCCAGTCTAAATCTTTACCTAATTTGTCTTTCCAAGACTCGTGTTTTACTTTGATGTTCTCGTCATAATATTGCTTTAATTCTTGTAATTTAATTTTGGTTTTTTTATCAGTATCCAAATATCTACTAATTTTTGCATATTGAATTAAGTAACTTATATTTGAAGTAGTTACAGGTCTATCTAAATAATCAGATGCCCATTGTGATGCTTGTCCTATTGATAAAAGTTCAGATTTCATTTTTGTTCTCTTTTGATTTTATCTTCCATGAACATCTCAATGCTTCGCGATAATGCTATAGCATTTTTTTTACAAAATTCCCTATATTCTTCGTATGTATCTTCATCAAGACTCAATGTGACATTTTTTTGACTCATATAAACTCCCTCAAGTGAATACAAATGTAAACACGTGAACTGATATATAAAGTTTACGTCCACTTGTCCAGTGACCAGTGAATTAATCATAAAATATTGGTTCGTTCTCTATTTAACAAGTATCACGTCCAACTTTTCAGTAAAATATAAAAATACATTCATATTGCAGAATTTCGAGGGGTTTAGAAATGGCTGATAGCAAGCAGGTTATCACTAAACTTTTGTCTGATGCAGGTATTGCTATAAATGGAAATAATCCTTGGGATATTCAAGTCCATAATGAGAGATTATATTCTAGAATTCTTTCAGGAGGATCATTAGCTCTTGGAGAATCTTATATGGATGGGTGGTGGGATAGCAAGGCAGTAGATCAATTTATCTATAGGGTACTGAATAAAGGACTTGACAGAAAAGTCTTAGGATTGAAGAATTTAGTAAAGTTATATGTGAAGTCCAATTTTTTCAATATGCAAAAGTTAAATCCGTTTAAAATAGGCCAGAAACATTATGATATAGGCAATGATTTGTATAAGGCAATGCTTGATAAGAATATGCAATATAGTTGTGGATATTGGAAGAATGCAAAAACACTTGATCAGGCACAAATAGCAAAGATGGATCTAATATGTAGGAAACTAGAATTAAGTAAAGGAGACAGAGTTTTAGATATAGGATGTGGGTGGGGCACATTATTAAAATATGCTGCAGGAAATTATGGAATAAATGGTGTTGGAATAACTGTTTCTAAAGAACAGGCAGAATTTGCTAGAAACCTATTCAAAGGATTACCGCTAGAGGTTAAATTGCAGGATTATAGGACAGTAAAGGATAAATTCGATAAGATAGTTTCAGTCGGGATGATAGAGCATGTAGGCTTTAAGAATTACAAGACATTCATGAAAACAGTCAAATCGTGCCTTAAGGATGAGGGATTATTCTTACTGCATACAATCGGAAGCAATAAGACAACAACAGGCCCTGGAGAGCCATGGACAGACAAATACATATTCCCAGATGGAAAATTGCCATCAATAAAGCAATTGGTTGTTGCAACAGAAGGATTATTTTTTATGGAAGACTTCCATAACATAGGGCATTATTATGATCCGACATTAATGGCTTGGAATGCAAATTTCAGAAAAGCCTGGTCTAAATTAAGAGATGAGTATGATGAAAGATTCTATAGGATGTGGAATTATTATCTGTTGAGCTGTGCAGGAGGCTTCAGGGCAAGACATAATCAATTATGGCAGATGATGTTTTCTAATAGGAAAGAAGTTTATGAGGGTGTGAGATAAGAGTTATGCATTAAGTATTATCTTGGCAGTTTCTTTTTCGGAATTGAAAGCTTTTAGAATATATGCTCTTTTGAATTCTATCATGTCCGCGTTTATCTTATTAATTATCTTAAAGGCATAATCCGGGTGCATCTTTTTGATTTTTCCTTGCTTATAAAAATCATGTTCTCTTTTTTGAGATTCTGATAATTTTTCATAGTCTCGATTAAAATAAGGACTGTCTTTTTCTGTGCAAGAAATCCATATATTTGAATCATCAAAGTTTCCTAATGTTTTATCATCTATAGCTATATTCTTAGAAATATTCTGTGATATAAAAAGGTTATTAATTTAAATCTAAATAATCTTAGATACTTTCCGTAATTCTTCCGATTTTTCTTAGGCAAAGCATATAAAGGTCATCGAATTCTCTAAATCACCGTAATTCACCGAAAACTTTATATATTAATACAGTATTAACATGATATTAAGGTGATATTATGGTTCAAGCAATTATAGATATTGATGATAAAACTAATAGGGTGTTAAATATTGTGAAAGCACAATTTGATTTAAAGGACAAGAGTCAGGCGATTCAAGTTATAGCAAACCGATATGAGCAAGAGATATTAGAGCCGACTCTAAGATCTGAATATCTTGAAAAGTTGAGTAAAGTTGAGAAACAAAAAGGCATTAAATTCAAGAATGTAGGTGAGCTTAGAAAGATTATTGAGGATAGGTAATGAGAAATTATGAAATTAAGCCTTATCTTAAAGAAATTTTAAGCAAGCTTTCCAAGAAAGATAAATTAATGTATGAAAGAGTCCTGAATAAGATCGAAGAAATAATAAATATTAATGACATCGAACATTACAAGAACCTTAGATATGACCTTAAAAATAAGAAAAGAGTTCATCTGGGACATTTTGTTCTTGTATTCACATATAATAAAGAGGTTGATGCTATTTCCTTTGTTGACTTCGGACATCATGATGAAGTTTATGAAAGAGACAAATAATAAATTCAAAATGAAAAGATTCATGAAAACATGNNACATCAAGTGAATTTAAGAGAGTATTAATTGTTTAATTCTCAGTTGCCTGTTTTTTCATAATTTATAGAAATATTTATATACTACTATAAAATAGCATAAATTCTGGGGGTTGATTAATATGTCTGAGTGGACTTTCAAGAATGGAATTTCTAATAAATTAGTTGATGCAGATCCAAGATGGATTTCAGCTATTGAAACTGCTTTGCAATCCAAAGCAACACCCTTACAGTCGGGTTATCATGTAAATACAGGCGCCATAACCAAAAATGGAAATATAGTTATTGGCTCTAATCATGAAATGGCCATAACAGATACAATAACCCATGGAGAAGAAGCCGTCATTGCAGCAGCACTGGAAAAATATGGAATGGATGATAAAATACAGGTGATTGCTTTTGCAGGATTAGGTGGTGGAGAAATACCTGCATCATGTGGCAATTGTAGAGATGCGTTAAAACAATACACGGATGTAGAGAATTTAATAATGATAAATGCCCCTAAAGAAGGTGGAGAAGCTGTTTTTGTTCCTGGAAAGGTTTTCTTTAAGGATGATTTTACAAAATTATCTGAGTCTCCTTTCCAAGAATATAAAGAAATACTGCATGCACAATTGGCTGATTTTATGGCTTATGATATTTATTCGAAAAAACCTAATCCAAATATGTATGGTGCCGCAATTGTATGTGAAGATGGAGATGTTTTTCGTGGAAGCTTTAGGGGAAATGTTTCATATCATCCAGTTTTGCCAATTTCAGCGGCTATTGGGAATCTTAGAGATAGTAGGGATTATTCAAAAAGATTTAAGGTGAAATGCATTGTGGTAGCGAGTGAAAACCATATCCCTAATGTACTTTATAAAGATAGACAAGATGCATTGGAATTTGCTGAAGCAATGCAAGCGCTGAATGGAAAAAAGGGAAAATCGCTAGACGTATATTTAGTTAGTTATTCAATTACAAAAGAATATAGCCATAAAATATTTCATACAGACACTAATGAATGGTTGCCTCACGCTTTCTCTCCAAGTAGATTGGGATTAGAAGATAAAATGGTGGAAGCGTATAGAAACATATTATAAAAATTCATCATTCTTATTCCATAAACTTTATATATCTTCTATAATGAGCTTTATTGTATGTATGAGATCGAGTTTATTGGAAGAGGTGGGCAGGGAGCTAAGACAGCAGCAGAGATTGTTGCTAGATCAGCAATAAAAAAAGGGCTTTATGTACAGAGCTTTCCAGACTATGGACCGGAGAGAAAAGGCGCTCCTGTAAGAGCTTTTACAAGAACTTCTAGAGAACCAATAAGAGGATGCAGTTCAGAAGCTAATCCTGATGTTATTGTTGTTATTGATACTGCATTATTGTCATTGAATGGAACATTATTCAAGTTAAATGATAATCAGACATTGATTGTAAATACTGCAGAATCTCCTAATGCATTAAAAAGGCATTTGAATTTCAATGGAAAACTATTTACTGTTGATGCAAGCAAGATAGCTCTTCAATATCTTAAGAGCAATATCACAAATACAACAATGCTTGCAGCATTATCAAAAGCATGTGATTATTTCACATTAGATGAATTAAAAAAAGAGATTGAAGAAGAATTCGGAAAGAAAATCTCTCCAGAAATGCTCAAGAATAACTTACTGGCAGCAGAGCATGCATATGATGAGGTAAAATGTTAAGTAAGCAAGAGATAAGCACAGGAGCACAAGCCAGAGGAGGCAGTTCAGAAGACTTCAATACAGGCTCATGGAGAGCTCTAAGGCCCATCATAGATACAAGCAAGTGTATCCATTGCATGTTATGTTATTTGTATTGTCCAGACAATGCAGTATGCATCATCAAGGAAAGTGCAAAACAGAATGGCAATCCAGAAGTGACAGGAGTTGATCTGAAACACTGCAAGGGCTGTTCAATATGCTCTCAAGTCTGTCCAGTACATTGCATCAAGATGATCCCAGAAGAAGAGGCAAAGAAAGTTGATAAAAAAGACTAATATTTGGAGGCTAGAATGAGTTATTCCGAGAAGGGCATGATTGCAAACATATTAACAGTAATTAATTTGTTACTTTTGATAATATTACCGCAATTATTGTTCACACCAGATATGCTTAATACTCCAATTACTACGATGTCTTACATAGTGGCAATACTCATAACAGTAATGAGCGTTGTGTCAATAGTATTAAGTTTGCTTTCTTTTAAAGAAATTAAGGATGGTGTTTTGAAAGGCAAAATCTTAAGTGTTGTTAGCATCGTAGTTTCGATATTAATTTTAATTAGCATATGGTATGCGGTTATTATACAATCAAATTATGTAGATTAAGGCGATAAAATGAAGACTAAAGCACTTACAGGGGCGGAAGCAGCAGCAGAGGCCATGAGACAGATTGAGCCTGATGTTGTTCCGATGTATCCTATTACTCCTCAGACTCAGATTGTTGAGGTCTATAGTCAGTTTGTTGCAGATGGCTTGGTTGATAGTGAAGCTGTAAGATGCGAGTCTGAACATTCTGTGATGTCAGTTGCTATCGGTGCATCAACAGCAGGCGCAAGAGTCATGACAGCAACATCAGCTCAAGGATTAGCATACATGTTTGAACCGCTCTTCATTGTTCCTGCATTAAGGCTTCCAATTGTAATGAATCTAGTCAATAGGGCTCTTTCAGGTCCAATAAATATCCATTGCGATCATTCTGATGGAATGGCTGTAAGAGATTCTGGTTGGATCACTTTTTATTGTGAGGATGCGCAAGAAGTTTATGAACATAATTTGATGGCTTTAAGAATTGCTGAGCATCCTGATGTTCAATTGCCTGTAATGGTTTGTCAGGATGGTTTCATTACAAGTCATTCATTAGTCAATGTTGATATTCTTGATGATAAGATTGTCAAAGATTTTATTGGCAAAAGAAAGCCTGCATTTGATTTTCTTGACACAAAAAATCCGATATCTGTCGGCGCATTAGATTTTTATGATTATTTCTTTGAACATAAAAAACAGGAATTTGATGCAATGGAAGCATCAAGAGAGGTCATTAAAGAAATTTATGAAGAATTCTCGAAGATTTCAGGAAAAGATTATGATTTTATCGAAAAGTATCAAACTGAAGATGCAGAACATATAATTGTTGCAATGTCTTCTGCATGTGGGATGCTAAAGAATGCTGTTGATGAATTAAGGAAAAAAGGAAAAAAAGTCGGTCTATTAAAAATAGTTTTATTCAGGCCATTCCCAGAATCAGAGATTGCACAAGCACTGAACAATGCAAAATCAGTAATAATTCTAGAAAGAATGTCAGGATTTGGAGCATACAGTCCATTATACAATGAGATCTCAGCAGCACTGTTCCATTATCCAAAAAAACCAAAAATGGTGAATTATGTCTTTGGCCTAGGAGGAAGAAACTTCGGAATGAGCGATGCTCTCGCATTATATTCAGAGCTAGAAAAGATCGATGGAGAGTTTTTAGATGAACACAACAAGTTAAGATATTGGGGAGTGAGAGAGTAGGTGAGGGAGATTAAAATGGGCTGGTTTAAACAATTTTTAGGGATTGAACAGAAACCTTTGACAGAAAAAGAAAAGAAAGAACAAAACACGCTAGGTAATAAGATATTGGCAGAACTCGTAAAAACAAAAGAATATAATGATTATAAAATAATACATATTGATCCACATCCCGATGAAACTGATAATTCATACTGGATAATTATAAACGGAGGCAGGATAAGACCTGATCATTATGTAAGACGTATAGCTGAAATCAGAATTTATATATACAACACAAAAAAAGAGATACATTTTATGCAATATGTTGCGCGGGATGGAAAATTATATCAAGAATATAAATATTTTAAAAAAGAAGAAGTGGATGGGGTAATTGAGATGGTAAAGAAATACATAAAAGATTTCAAACCAGAAGAAAAGATGATAGAATAGAAGATAAGATTATTTAACATGGTCAACATCAAAGAATTTGCAAAACGTGAAGTGAAGCTCGTTGGTGGACATAGGTTGTGTGCGGGTTGTCCTGCTCCGACTATTGGTAAACTGGCATTGATGGCTGCTGATAAAGAGGTCATTGTTAGCTCTGCAACTGGTTGTTTAGAGGTTTCTACAACTATCTATCCTTATTCTGCATGGAAAGTTCCGTGGATGCATACTGCATTTGAGAACACTGCTGCAAATATTGCGGGAGTTGAGACAGCAGTCAAGGTATTGAACAGAAAAGGAATTATTAAAAAAGATTTCAGATACTTATGCATTGCTGGAGATGGAGGAACTTATGATATAGGTCTTCAAGCTCTTTCAGGAGCAATAGAGCGTGGACATAAATTCTTATATGTTTGTTATGACAACGAGTCATATTCGAACACGGGAATTCAACGCTCGTCGGCAACTCCTCTTTTCGCTAACACAACAACAGATCCTGTCGGAGACATAAGAAAAGGCAAGCAGGAATTGAGAAAGAACTTTACTGAAATTATGGTTGCTCATAATATGAAATATATTGCACAGGCAGCATTATCAAACATACAAGATATGATAATGAAATTAGAAAAAGGCTATAAGGCAACAGATCATACAGCAGCTTTCATCAACATATTCAGCCCATGCATTCCAGGATGGGGCATACATGATGGTGATGCAGTAATGCTTTCAAAGATTGCTGTTGATACATGCTTCTGGCCATTATATGAGGTTGAAGATGGGCAATATAAACTGAATTATAATCCAGAAGAATCTGGAAAAAAGATTCCAATAATAGAATTTTTAAAACTCCAATCAAGATTCAGGCATCTTCTAGATCCAAAGAATGCAGATCTTATTGCAGAATTCCAGAAAGACGTCGATGATCGATGGGATAAGCTGAAGAAGAAGTGCGGAATCCGAACTGACCTAGTTTAGTATGCTTAATCTTTTTTGAAAAAATGTGTTCCATGTTAACGGTTTGTTTATTATTTCTTCTTTCATTGCTGGTGTTTTATGTTTTTTCTGCTCTATAAAATTATGTTGTATGCTGAATATTTCTAATCTTTCTTCAATGCACTGTTTTCTTTTTGAAAAGCTTCTTGCTTTTCTTGTGAAGCAAGAAATGCGTTCTCTAAGTTTTGAACAGAATCCATCTATGTGATTAATTGCAATTTCACCTCTATTTACATTTCCTATAATTATTGCGTTTGTTATTCCGACAATTTTTTGATTGATTCGTATTTTCTTTCTGATGCCGTAATTTATTGTTCCTTGTGGAAAATTATTTTTTATCGCAGTAATGTTTTGTTTGTTTCCATCAGAAAAAATTGTTACTTTGCGTTTTCTAGTCGGAAAACGCAATCTTCGTGANNAAATCTGTTTCTCGCTTATGTGCGAGATACGAATATGCATCGCCAACTTCTCGTTCTTTTCCATAAATATTTATGCAATTTTCTTCTTTTTTTTAACAAAACTCCACATCTCATCGACTTCTATTGGTGAAAGTTTTAGTTCTTTAATGAAGTATTCATTAAATTTTTTACAATGTAACGCAATAGCTGTTGCTATTGCACGTATGGTGTCAAGGTGATGATCTGTAATTCTCGCAATTGCTCTAAAAGAAGTTTTTTCAGAAAGCATTTTACATATCCTAATTATTTCTTCTTTTTTTAAATGCTTATGAAAAAATGGCGTATTAATTGTTCTTGCAAAAGTTCTTTTGCAATCAGTACATTGGTAACGTATTGTTCCGTTTTGTTGTTTTCCTTTTCGAATTATATTTTTTAATCCTATTTTGTTGAATGTTCTGCAAATCTTATTTGGGCACGCAACATCTAATTTTCTTGCTTTTCTCATAATTATTCACCTCTATAAACATAGAGATGAATCATATTATAAAGTTTATTATTTTAGGTCAGTTCGATGGATTGAAACAGTGCAGATAAAAAATTTTATTTGCCAAAACCCGCAGTTTGACCACGCATTTATCAGATGCAAGCTTAGCAAGTATGATATATTAAATAATATTCCTTGGCAAGCATTTGACATACATAGCATGGCAAGCCTTAAATTCCTACAGGTCAGAGGAAGCCTTCTGATTAAGGATAATGTAAGCGACATGAGCTTATCAAACATTATCAGATTCTGCGGCATGGAAGACAAAAGAGTTAATCATAACGCATTGGAAGATACAAAGCTTACTGCAGAATGCTTTGCCAGGATTGTTTATGGAAAAAAATTATTAAGGGAGTTTGATGAGTATGAAATCCCGGAGTATTTGAAATGAAGAACTATTATACTTATTTGGTTGATCAGCTCGAGGATTTTAAGGAAAGAGGAAAAGATGTTTCGCAGATAACCTTTATCCCGGAATTCTTTAAATTGCTTTCCGACATGCTAGATCATGATGAAGTCGATAGGGAATCAAGAGCTTTGATCAACACTGCTTTAGGATATTTTGTCGCTCCTGACGATATATTGCCTGATGATGTTTATGGTCCTGAAGGGTTCATGGATGATGTATTTGTATGCAGTGTTGTCATGAATCAATTATATGAATTCTATCCTGATCTGATGAATAAGTTATGGGATAATCCACTTTCAATAAGGGATGCAATACAAAAAACTTATGACGAAAGCAGCAAATATCTTGAAGAACATGATCTTAAGCAAAGAATTCTTGATTATGCAGGGCTAGAGCTTTAGTAATCTCTTTGTCTCTTCTGCAATCTGCAGTTCTTCATTTGCTTTTATTACAAAGACTTCTATTTTAGAATCTTTTCTTGTGATGATGAAATCATTCTTCAAATTCTTTTTAGGATCAAGTCTTAATCCTAAGAACCGGAAATTATCAAGCACCTTTTTCCTTATATAATGTGCATTCTCTCCTATGCCTGCAGTAAAAGCAATTCCATCCACACCATTAAGCTCAGCAATATATGCCCCAATGTAATGAGTCAATCTATCAGCAAACATATCCATTGCAAGCTTGCATCTGTCCTCTCTCTGATATTTTCTGATCATCCTCATATCACTATAACCAGAAATTCCTAATAATCCAGATTGTTTATTGAGTATTTTTCCTAATTCATCATAACCAATGCCAAGGATCTTTTCTAGATGCACTGCAATGTATGGATCAAGGCTTCCTGATCTTGTGCCCATGATTAATCCATCTGTTGGAGTGAATCCCATGCTTGTATTGAAGCTTTTTCCGTTCTTTACAGCAGTTATCGAGCATCCATTTCCTAGATGGCAGATTATGAACTTAGGATTCTTCTTTTTCTTGATCTTATAATATTCCATTAATAATTTTGTTATGTATTTGTGGTTTGTTCCATGGAATCCATATTTCCTTATCTTGTATTTATTGTAGAAATCATATGGCAATCCATAAAGGTATTTATCTCTTGCAATTGTGTGATGAAAGCTTGTATCAAAGACAGTTACTTGAGGAATGCTGACTAGTTTTTGGCAGGCCTTTATGCAGGCAACATTAGGAGGATTATGCAATGGGGCAATATTGCTTAACAATTCTAGTTTGGAGATGACATCATTGTCAATTATTACTGGCTCTTTGAAATATTCTCCTCCATGAACAACCCTATGGCCAATAGCTTTTATATCATTTATATTGCCTATTATCTCATGCTCAAGCATAGAGTCAAGCAATAGCTTTATTGCCTCTTCATGATTCTTAACACTTACTTTAAGCTCTTTTATCTCATCAAAGAATATTGTCATCTTGCAATTGTCAAGGTTGATTGCATCAATTATCCCTGAAAATAATACATCTCTGGAGTGGAATTCTATTAATTGAAATTTCAATGATGATGAGCCTGCATTAACAACAAGGACTTTCAATTCTTTTAGGTGTCTTTCAATCAAGCTTATTATATGTTTCCTGTCCTGATATGAGTAATCAGCAATCTTATCAGCAAGCTTTGAAGCCTTGAATACATACCTCATCCAGTTGGCAAAATCATTCTTGGCGTCATTTACATGATATTCAAAAGTCTCTTTATCCATATTCTTAAGAAATAGTATCAATTCCTCTAATGATTTTATTGATTCCCCTGACTTAAGAACAAAATAATGCTCTGGATTCATCCAACACCTCTTTTTTACTAAATCAATCATACAATAATGCCAGAACTTTTTAAATATTATGATAAATTATTTGATTTACCAATAATCTGAGTTTTTACCGATATAATCTATTCTTTAGGAAAATTGTCAATAATCTTTTACTTTTCACTTTTTTGTTCATTTCACTATCTTCATCAGTTTAGGATATATCCTATTGAGAAATTCTATTGTCTTGTTTGCATATTCTATATTTAGGATCGTTCCATAGTATTTTGTTCCATTCCTGTAATATCTTAATTCATCCATATATCTTGTTTCTGATTCGTTAAAACCTAAGATTTTCATATAGCTTACTTCTGCTTCGTGCGAGTTTCCAGCAGTATATCCGTCTAGAAACATCTTTGCTCTTAAAATTTCCATTATAATATCATAGCATTGTTCGGCTATTACATTTGGATTGCGTTTGCCTTTAGGGATAGTCTTAATTGTGAGTTCAAGATACGCTTTCTTTTGTGTCGCTTCTGTTATCAGCGATTTGGCTCTATCGATATTCGGTCTCTGTCTCCTTGCTTCTCCCACTCTCAGAAATTCTTTAAAATCTTTCATAGTTCAACTGCGCCCTTAAGTATTATCCCGTTTAGGATGTTGTTCTTTAGGTGTTTATCAATTTTTTCAAATGATTCATAGTTGTTAATAATAATTTTTCTTTCTAGCATTTGTTCAAATTTTCTCAGATCAAATTCTTTATATTTGGTTCCTATAGCTGCTAAATCAATATCTGATTGTATTGTATCCTCTCCGTTAGCATAAGATCCGAATAATATTATTGTTGCTTGTGGCAGTTTATCATAGAAAAATTGTAATAGTCCTGACTCATATATTTGCTTTAGATTGTCTGTCCTTTTTAACCAGAGTATTTGATGATTCTCTGTGTTTAGTTCTATTGACAATCTTTTTGAGCGCATATCCTTATTTATGGTTACCAATGATTCTTTTTCTAGAAGAGGTAGCGCTTTCGATATTGCTGGCTGAGATACTTTCAAGAATTGTGCTATTGTATGGGCATTTAACGGGTTCCCGGCATTGATGAACATCAGTCTTAATATTTCATTCTGGAGTGTTGTTAACTTAAGTTTAGATATATTTACCATAGTTAATAGATATTAACTAAAGTTTATAAAGTTATCGATGCGATGCTTCTCTAGGTTGGGTTTTCTCAAATTATTACTTAACCACTTTATCTGTCTTCTTTGGTTGTGTTCGCATTGTATCTGTGATCCTGCTTAGCTCATTGACATTGTCCATGAATGTTGGCAGGACTTTTGAGAATACTTTCTCCATTGCCTGAAGCTCAGATGCAACATCCAGCATATGCTTATCATAATCACCGATCTTTCCTAATAATGCTGCATGCAATTTATCAAACTGATCCCTTAGGTCATTGACTTTTCCTTCCATTGCAGTCAGCTTAAGATCTGCTTTCTGTTTCCATTCAATAACCTTATTTATGTCTTTGATTAGATCATTCCATTTCTCATTGATAACTGCTTCTATCAATTCCTCATTTGAGGCTGATGCCTGTGGCATTGGCATTTGTTGTTGCATAGGCATTTCCATTGGTGCATGGACTGGTGATGAGCTTATCATCTCTGATTGGCTTAAAGCATCAAATATCTGGCTGCTCGTGTATCCGTCTCTCTGCAATGTCTGGATTATCTGATTATTCGTGTAGCCCTGGCCTTTCATTGCTGTTACTTGATCTATAGGCACATCAGGCCCTGCTGATAAGTCTGATTTATTTTTGAAGATTCCCATGTTAACCTCTTTTATGCCTGTTTTGAGTATAATACCATTGAATTATACAGTGCAATATTTAAAATTTTCGCTCATAACAAAGACTGGCATGCAGGAATGTGCGATAATTGTTTCAATAAAGAATATCATAAGAATAATGAATGATAATATTGATTAAATTTTTGAGAAAGCAATCAATTGCTGTGAATGCATATCTTTCTATTACTTTTGTTCTAGTTATCTGGGTTCGCTAGACGGTGATGCCAATATTGATATTGTCTCCTTTCGCAACATTTTTAAACTCTTGTCTTTTCCATTTGCTCAATCATGGGGTTTAAAGTATGGCATTTTTTGATAATCTAATAGAGAATCTTCCTGAGGTTTCAGGCCCTACACAGAAGAGGCTTCCATTTAAGGATAAACTAAAATGGACATTAATAGTTCTTATGATATTCTTTGTTCTAGGTATGATTCCATTGTTCGGTTTAGGAGAAAATGCCTTACAACAATTTGAGTTCCTATCAATTATACTCGGAGCAAGCTTTGGATCAATAATCAGTCTAGGTATAGGTCCTATTGTTACAGCATCTATTGTTCTTCAGTTATTGAATGGATCAGGAATATGGAAGTTCGATCTTACATCTCATGAAGGCAAAAAGAGGTTTCAGGGAACTCAGAAACTATTCAGCATATTTTTTATTATTCTAGAAGGAGCTATTTATGTACTGATGGGTGGATTAAGTCCTTCACCTATTGGGACACAATTCTCATCAGGACTTGTAATGACACAAGCTATGTTCTTCCAATTTCAGATGATTCTGATACTCCAACTTTTTATAGGTGGAGTATTGATAATGTTTATGGATGAGATAGTGAGTAAATGGGGTTTTGGTTCTGGTATATCATTATTTATTGCAGCAGGAGTTGCACAACAAGTATTCATCGGAGCATTTTCATTTATTCCAGACCCACAGAATCCAGATGCATTAACCGGAGCTGTTCCAGTATTGTTCCAGAGTTTAGCTTCTGGTGATCCGACAACAGCATTCCTTAAGCTAGCTGCTATCATCGCAACAATTGCCGTATTCTTTATGGCAGTTTATGTTCAGGCAATGAAAGTCGAGATTCCATTAAGTTTTGGAAGAATAAGAGGTCATGGAATAAGATGGCCATTAAACTTTCTATACACATCAAATATCCCTGTAATATTAGTAGCTGCATTATTGGCTAATGTGCAATTATTTGGGACATTGCTGCAGAATTGGGGACATCCATTGCTTGGAACATTTTCACAGGGCCAGGCTGTTTCAGGATTTGCATTATGGGTTCAAGGCGCACCAATCATCGATAATATTGTTACAGGAACATTCACCTGGGCATTATTAGGGCAGAGTTTAATATATATGCTATTTATGATCGTAGGATCAGTGATATTCAGTATCTTTTGGGTTCAATCAGCAGGAATGGATGCAAGAAGCCAGGCAAAACAAATGATGGCATCAGGATTGCAGATTCCAGGATTCAGAAAAGATGAAAGAGTTCTTGAGAGAATACTTAATAGATACATCTGGCCATTGACAATAATGGGAGCAATAGCCGTGGGATTTTTAGCATCATTCGCAGATCTCTTAGGAGCTTTATCCAGAGGAACAGGAATATTATTGACTGTTATGATCATCTATCAATTATACGAGCATATTGCTAGAGAACATATGATGGATATGAATCCGATGATGAGAAAGTTTATGGGTGGCGGATAATTTTTTTTGAGGTGAGTTAAACAATGGCAAATTTCCTAGATACGATATTTAATCCGTGGCTTGGACCTGTACTAAATCTACCTCCATTCTGGACTATCCTGATCATTTCTGCAGGAATCACGCTTCTTATCACAGTTGCTTATAAGTACACTACTAATCAGACTGAGATGAAGAGAATCAAGGATGATCTTAAGGCGCATCAAAAAGAGATGAAGTCCACAAAAGACACAAAGAAGCTTATGCAGATACAGAAAAAGGCTCTTGATCTCAATATGAAATATATGATGGGGTCCTTCAAAAGCACTCTTTACACATTCATTCCAATCATTATTATCTTTGCATGGCTTAATATGCATATCGCGTATTATCCATTATACCCTGACAAGGATTTCTCTGTTACAGCGCAATTCGGCGAAGGAGCAAAAGGAAACATGACAATGACAGCGATGCCAGAATTGACAATTGATTCTGCAACAAAAGAGATTACTGATCAAAAATCTGTATGGACAGTAAAAGGTCCTGCTGGGGAGTATAAACTGAAATTTGATTATAATACAGAGCAGCATGATATGGATATTCTCATAACAAATGAAAGAACTTATAAGAATCCTGAAAAGCCGATCAAGGATTCTAAATTAAAGATGATTGAAGTTGGAAACAAGAAAGTCCATCCATTCGGTGAATCATTCAATCTATTCGGCTGGTATCCAGGATGGCTTGCAACATACATAATATTATCAATAGCATTCTCAGCATTATTTAGGAAGCTGTTTAAGGTTTATTGAAATCCCTTTTCTCCTATCTTTTCAAGAATCTCCTTTATTTCATCAATAGTTTTTTGTTGATCATTCTTTTTAGACATCCGAACAAATTGTATCAATATGTCTTCTATTTGGTTCTTAGTAAAGAGATAAAGCTTATGTCCATCTACAATAAAATAAAATCTATAGTTTTTGTATCTTAATTCTCTTATGCTCATATTTCCGACATGGCCAAGAATTTTACCTTTTTGAGGATTGTTTTCCAAATCCCCGATTAGAGAAAATATCTTCAAGCATTCTTTTTTAAATGTCTTAACTATCTCATCTCTAAGCTTATTCAGAACTATTATTTTAATCATTTTTAATCTTAAGCTTAGCCCATTCTTTAGCCTCTTTAATTGTAGAATACTCGTTTTGATCAACAAATTCTCTTAATTTCTCTTGCATCATTATTGTATTATGCATTCTCCTGATTACATCGTCATAATTCTCGGACTTTTTGCCGAAATTGAGCAACAGTTCTCTTGTTTCTTTTGATATTGAAATAGTTGTGTTCATTATAATCAAATATAACTATTATATACTGTTATATAAATCTTTCGGTTTAAATTCACATTATTTTAATTTCATTAAAACTCTTGAGAACATTTATATACCTTAGAAACAATGAAATCCTGGTGATTATAATGAAGATCATTTATGTCTTGATTTTATTTACGTTAATATTATTATCCGGATGCTCAACAAAGGAAGAAGAGAATCTTAAGGCAAATCAATGTATAGAATTTGGAGGCAGATGGATTAACGAAGCTTATGAATGTGTAGACATAAATTCTGATCAATGCACACAATTAGGAGGAGTATACGATGAATGCGCATCAGCTTGCAGGAATGATCCTGGAGCAGAGATGTGCATACAGGTGTGTGTTCAAGCATGTAAGGTGAGTATAGGTGGAGATAAGGATAAGTATGGGTGTCTTGTTGCTGCAGGGTATGTATGGAATGAAACTATTGGAGCGTGTGCAAGATCGTGGGAGCTGGATGCTGATCAGGCAGGGGCTGCAAGAATAGCAGCATTACCTATGAGCTACAGGCCAATCACTATTGTCGAAGTTGAATCATTAAGATGTCCTGGATGTTTCAGAGTTGATATGAAGAGAGGAGATACAGAAGAGACTGTAAGCATCATCATAAGAAATGGAAAGATCGATTCAGGATATAATGATGTAGATGTTACTGAGCATATCTGCACAGAAGAAGAGAGTTTAGCGACTGCGTGTACAATGGACTACAATCCTGTATGCGGAAAGATTGTCCTAAATATGGGAGATACTATATATAGGACTTTTGGCAATGGTTGTTCAGCATGCGCTTCAATGAAAGTCATAAGCTATACTCCAGGAGAATGTGCAGCAGATGACACAACTGATAGGTGTTCAGATCAGAATGGAAATTATTTGACTTTAACAGAAGCTATGGCTATCGCAAAAAACTCAGAATGTGGAGATAATTTAATTACAGATTGTGCCTGTCCAGAGAATTATGCAAAAGATGGGGAAACATGCAATCCTGCATGTTACCATTCATCACCCTCAGCACAAAATTGCTTGGCTCCTTCTATGCAATGCGAAAAAACATATGTCTGCAATGAAGGAACAGGAACATATTGGATTGATCTAAATCTCACAAAAACAGGATGCAATCCTGCATGTGTTGTCAATGTAGAAGATAGGACGGCAGAGATCAACTGGAGATGCACAGGATTAGGCAATTAAATTTATAATTAGATAAATATAATTGATTGTATGCAGATCGATTATGTCAAGTTAATTGTGTCTATTGTTATTTGTCTTCTCATGGGTTTTATTGCAGGCATGTCAACAAGCAAGTCAATAGATTCATGGTATTCGAAAATAAAAAAGCCAAGTTTCAACCCTCCTAATTGGATCTTTGGACCAGTATGGACAATTCTATATGTCTTAATGGGAATCTCATTATACCTTATGTGGACATCAAAAATAGACAATAGGCTTGCGATAATGTTTTTTGTAATTCAATTAGTATTGAATTTCTTATGGTCTTATCTGTTCTTCTCAATGCATAATCCTTTATTGGCATTCATAGATATAGCTCTTTTATGGATCATGATTATATTGACTATGATCTATGCATACCCTGTCTCACAGACAGCATCATTGTTGATGATCCCATACATCTTATGGGTCACATTTGCGTCGATACTCAACTTGTCTATATATTTATTGAACAAGTGAAACGTGTTTTAATGAAACAAAAAATAATCTCTTGGAATAAGCCAAAGGATTTTAATCCTAAACTTTCTGCAGTAGGCATATATATAATGTACAAAAATCAAATCCTATTTCTTAAATATGCTAAAAAATATAGTGGTGCATGGACACTGCCTGCTGGTAAAGTGGATGCAAACGAGAATCCAAAAACAACCATTATGCGTGAGACATTTGAGGAAGCTGGATTAAAAATAAATAAGAATCAACTAAAATTTTTATATACTGCATATGTGAATTATCCTAATTCTGTTTTTCTATGGAATGCATTCAGGTATGATTTACAAGAGAAACCAGTAATCAAACTTTCTGACGAACATTCAGAATATATATGGGTGACTCCAGAAGAAGCACTAAAGATGAATATTATTGAACATGAGCATGACTGCCTTAAAAGAACATTCAATTTAAAATGAAAAATGATTTTTCTAGGTTGATCAAAGAAATTAAGATGAAATAAATATCTTTATAAATACCCTATTTCTCCCCTATACTATGCCAAGGCCATCAAGAAGATCAAGGACATTGAGAAGGATTCATGTTAAGACTCCTAAGCATACTAGATTGGTTTATGCAAAGAAAAAGCCTAGCAAGGCTCATTGTGCAGACTGCGGAAAAGTATTGCATGGGGTAGCTTCAGCAAGGCCTTATTTGATGAGCAAGCTTTCAAAGACTCAGAAAAGACCTGAAAGGCCTTATGCAGGAATGCTATGCAGTGAATGCATGAGGATAAGGATAAAGAAGACTATTCAGTAAATATATAAATTAATCTCTCGGATACACGGCGACGGTATCATTTCTCGAAAGACTTTTCGAGATAAAAAATGCTATTAGCATTTTTTGAACTGTAGAGACGGAGGACGAAAATGTTTGAAGTAGGAAGATTATGTTTGAAAATTGCTGGACGTGATGCAGGAAAAAAATGTGTTGTAGTTGAAAAACTAGAAGGCAAATATGTCATGATTGACGGCTTGACAAGAAGAAGAAAATGCAATACACTGCATTTGGAGCCTTTGGGTCAAGTGCTTAACATCGGGAATGCTTCGCATGAGCATATTGTCAATCTGTTCAAGGATCTAGGACATGAAGTCAAGACAACTAAGCCAAAACAAAAAGCAACCAGAGTCAAAAAGACAAAGAAAGTAAAAGCTAAGAAAGAGGTTAAGCAAAAGAAATAATTTTTTATTGCGCTCATATAGCTTGTGATTTTGATGTTGTAACAAGTCATTGGTAATCTATTGTTGTTTATAAGATTCGCCAGGCAATAAAAATAATAACACCTAAATAATCCAAAATCTTTATATACTATATTGATTAGAATGTTCTTATGTTTTTCAGGGGAAAAAGAGGACAGGTAACCTTAATAGTTGTTGTAGGATTATTGATATTATTTGTGTTCGGATTTCTCATATTTGTCAGATCATATATTGAGAATAATTCATTGCAGAGACAGGCCTCAAAACAAGTCCAGGAATATATAAGCCAGAATTCAATCAATCTTTATGTGACAAGCTGTCTGGATGTTGTTGCAGATGAGGCAATAATACTTGCCGGATTGCAAGGAGCAAGACTGAATTTTTCCAATACAAGTTATGTTGAATTCTATAACTCTGAATACAATAGGACAACAAATGTCTCTGTAGTAATTTTTCCTACAACTAATTACTCAATTGCAGAATATGATTGTCCACTAGTTGATTATGCTCCCCCATATTATCCCTACCCGAATAAGAAGGTGAATCCGTCAGATGAATTGATATGGCTATATGACCATGATCCATTGACATGCAAGTATTCAAGCATATTCATGCATTACAGTGGTTTTTTTGGATATAATAAACTGACAAAACTCTGTAATTTTCAAGGAAGCAACAGGATAGGCGCAACTGCTACAAGTATTGGTGTAAAGACTTGTGAAACAGGAACATACGACAATCAAGATTTTAAGAGTACACAGGAGGAATTGGAAACTTTTATTGAGCAGGAAATTAATTTATGTGTAAATTTTACTGCAATTGAAGAAAAAAGCACAAGCAACATCACAGTGATCAACACTCCTAGAGCTATTGTGACATTCGGGCTTAGACAAGTTAATATTAGGATGCAGTATCCGTTCCAGATCCTGATTAATAAGAAACAGCCAATAATACAGATGATTGATTTCTCAGTGCAGAAACCTATTCCATTCAAGGAACTTTATGATTACTCATTCTATGCAATAACAACTGATGTCCAAGAAGCAAATTTTTCAATGCTGACACATAAGACGGCCAATGATAAGCTTGCAAAAACTTATCATGGATATGAAATTAATAGATATAGGGATGTTGACGGAAATTTCACAGATATAATACAACTAATTGATAATGCAACAATAATCTTTGGCAGGCCATTGATAATGCAGTTTGCAATACAGAACAGAAGGCCTGCTCTGGAATACATTCATCAAAGCACGTCATTCCCTATTGACCTTTATTCTGTAGAGGGAGAGACAATGACAATAGTGCCTGATGCCTATGATCCAGAAGAGGATGATCTAGAGTATAATTACACATTATGGAAAGAGGATTATGATGAGAAGTTCAACTTTGCCGACATAAAATGTGCAAATGCCATGTCGATATATTATATTATTGCGAATTGCTCAATAAGAAATAATAGCTTAAGGCCTCATAATTGGACAAAGTCAGATCTTTTTATTCATTCAGGAAAATATGCGTCATACAAGACAAATAAGAATGATACCGGATATCATGAGTTGAAAGTGTCTGTAAAAGAAAAATACCGGCAAGGGCTTGATGATTGGCAGATAGTAAGAGTGTTAATTTTTGACAAGCCAGTTGCAAAGATCACTGGACGTAACATGTATGGCGGCAAATACGCGAGCTTTGAAGATGTATATGTATTAGATGGATCAAACTCCACAGTCGGAACATCGTATAATCTATTGAACAATAATTTCTCAACATTCCAATGGATCAATACTGAATTCAATGTACTTAGAGAAATAAAAACAGAAATCAACAAGTTATTATATCTTCCTCTTGATGTTAATGGAAGTTTTAATATAAATAATATCTCAGTTCTGGTCTTTACAAACGGATCTGCGTCAGGAATTCATAACATAACATTTATTGTCAATACCACATTAGGATTCTTTGATATGGCATATCTTGCAGTTAATGTCACGCAATGCATACCTTACAGAAATACAACATCGCCTTATCCTTACAATACAACAGACGGATTCTATGCAGACCATACATGCTGCGCTGATGATTATACTTACAGGCTAGATGATCATCAATGTTTTGGGAGTGTTGCATATGGTGCAAATAAGAGCTTAAAGAATTATCAGGTAGAGCCATTGAAACCACCGATATACAATATACAGTACACTTATGGTCCAAAATATTTAGCAAGTAATCTGCAATATAATAAATATGACAACGACATATTTGTGCAAGATTTCAAAAGAGAATGCTCTGGAACCAGGGGAAATATATGCTCAGGAAATGCAACAGAAACAAGGACAGTTGTTGAAGAATGCAGAGATGATAATTATGCAGGTGCAGAATTCCAGCAAGAAAGATGCTCTGGACCTCCTAGTACTTCTTCTTCTCCCACTCAACCAGTGTGTTTTCCTTATCCTGCAGGAGATAGTTTCGAAAAGCTTTTCCTGACAGGGTATGATGGAATCTGTACAACAGATAAACAATGCGCAACAGGGCCAGGTTCGGGCAAGTTCTCAACAACAGGAAAATATGCATGTAATGGTCAGTGTGGTGGAAATGGAAAATGCGATACTGCAATAAACTGTAAATGTGATAGCAGTCATTGTGGTGCTGATGCTGGATGTCAAGGAGTTGATTATTCACTAAATCCTTCATCACCATTAAGTCTTAGCTGTAGTTTCGGTAGTGATAATTACGAGGATATATGTGATAATTGTGGATTACAAAATAAATTACCATTAACCTGCAGATATTCAACTACTTCAACAGCGAAATGTTCTGCTGCACAAACTTGTGATGGTAAGCAACCTAATGATAAGTTGAATAATAATTATCAGTTTTGTAACTCAAATTGCCAGGTTCAATCATGTTCCCCATATGTTTATGGAAATAACGGAATATGTAAGTTGCCATGCAGTTCAAATGCTGATTGTGTTTCAGGATATAAATGCCAGATTGGACAATGTATACCTAATTAATTTCGAATAGGACTATATGCTGACAGAGAAAATCACAACCTATTTAAATACAAATCGTGGATATTCAAGTGTCAGAAATCGTAGATAAGCGATTTCTAATCATGATCAAAAACTTTTCAGTAAAAAGTTTTTGACATAAAAAGGTGGGTATTAATGAAGTATATTAACAGGATATTGTTGTTCATATTAACAGGCATTATGCTCTTATTTGTATTTTCTGTTGATCAGGTTTCTGGAGTCGGGTGTTGCAATAAGGATGATGTTTGCCAGAATTTTTACTCTCCTTTTGAATGTGATGCAAACCAGACTATCTCATCAACACAATCTTGTAGTAGCTTAACAGGAACTGAATGCACACCAGGATGTTGCTGTAATGGAAAAAATGTTTATGGTGATTATGATACTTTTTTAAACAGTAGTTGTCAACTCTATTCTCCTGATCCGGTGTTCTGGCCTGGTGTAAGTTCTACTCAATGTGCTGCAAAATGCTCAGGATCATCTGTCTCTAACCTGAAACTTTCAGGATGGATCTATAATAGTACATCGCTTGTTCCTGAAGCTTCTATAAAAATTACTAATTTCAATAGAATAGCAACCTCAAGTTCACAAGGTTTTTATTCTTTTGATAATCTTCCATCAGGAAACTTAGACATATATGCTAATGCCTCTAATTGTGTTTTCAATAGAACAATTCCATTGACTTCAAATAAAGAATATAACATCACATTGCAATGCTGCCAAAAGGCCTGTGATCCGTGGAGTGCTTGTATTAATCAACAGCACAACACCACATGCACAGATACATGTACAAATGTAAGGTCTTTTGTGAGTGAGCAATGTACTCCTCCATTATGTGGATGGAATTGCTCTGATTGGACTGCTTGCAGTTCTGGACTCCAGACAAGAACCTGTACGTTAATAACAAACAGCCAATGCCGGGGACAGCAGCCGACACCATTATTGAAGCAAAACTGTGGCAGTGCTCCAATATGCGGAAATGGCGTCAGAGAAGGATTAGAAGACTGTGATTACAATAAGACAACAGGAGCATTTCAAAGCATATGTCAGCCTGCAAGTGATAAATCAAAATGCAATAATTTAACATGTGAATGCATAATCTTTCCTCCAACAGTCACATGCACAGATACAATTACCCCTGCGGATTTAAGAGCAGATCATGTCAAGAAAAAACCTTGGATAAAACTAAGTTGGAAAGATGCTCCACAGTGTAATGACACTATTGATAAATATGAAATCTGGGGTTGTAGAAACATTAGTAATTCCTGCACTTTTGAGAAAATAACTACTCTTGCAAAAAGGCAAAAGGAATTCAATGCCACTCAGGTCAATGGCCAAAACATAAAACCTGAGATAGACAGGTATTGTTTCTATTTAAAAACAATGTTCAACAGTTCATCAGCAACAGCTGAGACTGTTTCAAATGTTTTTTGTATTAAAACAGGCAATGAGGAATGCTTGTATGAGCATCCTGATTCTTGGTGTGCAAATTATCAGCCCCCAACAAAATTATCTTGCAATGATAATAATGAGCTAAAAAATGATTCATGTGCTAATCCCTCACCCAACACTTATTGTACAATGCAAAACAACAAGGCAGAATGCATAGATGCCGGGCCATGTGCGCAATGCAACGGAATATTCGGCTTATTCGGGTATCAAGGGCAGAAAGTAAGTGCTTTTGATTTAATATGTCCTTCACTTGATGCTCCTGTTGCAGCCTATACAAATGGCAGCTCATTTGGATGTTATGCAGATTATTCATCTACAGCTGTTGACAAAGCATATTCTTGTGCAAATGTAAATGAATGTTATGATTATAGGTCAAGATCATCCTGTGAAAATGATTATTGTGGTAAATTTGCTTATAATGGACAAAATGTGTGTGAATGGAAATATTATAACCAGCAATTCAATAAAGGCGTATGCAGGCCAAAAGAGCAATATAAAACTTTAGGATTTGAACAAAAATGTCAGTATTGCGATAGTACATTTGGTGATAAATACAATAGATTCTATCCTGAGTGTACGGCTGATACATGTGTTCTATATGGAAATTGTTATTTTAATCCAAGCAATGAAAAATGCACAAATGCAGACAACATGAGATGCTCTGAATATAAGTCAGAGATTGAATGCATCAATGGCACTAATACAACTGTTGATGTCAATTGGATCGCTAGTAATAAATCAAGCGGAACAAACAAAGTCACAGCCACAAGCAAGGATCCTTTAGGAATCAATAGATGTGTTTGGCATACAAGATGCATAAAAGATGCTGATAACAATAAGGCTGATGATTGCATGAATGTTGCTCAAAGAATCAAAAGCATTTGTGAGAGTGATACTGAACCCCCAATCACCACAATCACAAACAAGACAAAATATAGTGCCATGATGAGTTTGAAAAATTCTGTCAATATCAAGGATATGCAAGAATACAGTTATGGAGATAATTATTATGGCAATCAAAATAGGGATGCTATATGGATGTATTATTGCATAGCGAATATCAATGATAAGTGTTATCCTGATCAAATAATGCCTATGAACAATCCTGATCCTAGCAAAAATTATGTGATTGATCTCGGAAACAGAATTAATAATAATCAATATCGCTTCTTTTATTTCTCAGAAGACCCTGCAAAGAATCTTGAATTGATAAAAAATTTCAGTTTTAGGCTAGATAATGCTCCTCCTGATGTCAGATTGACAACTTCAATGAGCTCTTTTTCATTTAATGATACTGTAACAGGCCTGCCAACATGGTTTACAACCCTAAACATTAATATTATATTATTATCAGAAGGTCCTGTCAGGTGTAGTTTTAATCTTACTCCACAAGGCCCAAACATGTCCGCTATATGGAATCAATTTATCCAATACAACATACCTAATCCTGGCAATACAGGAGTATTAAATGCACAAAATGACCAACTGATTGCAGTGTATCATCCTCTGAAATCTGATTATTATGATTATGAACTTGAATGTTTTGATGATGTTGGCAACAGATACTATAATGATAGTACTATAACAATTAAGGGTGACCTGACAATAAAGGATCCATATCCTGCACCAATCACGACATACAGATCAGACGACCTTCCGATAGAAATGGGCGTATATACGACTGCAGAAGGTACATGTAGATATTCTATGACTACACTTAAGTATAATGATATGCAGGGAATATTTGCAAGAGATCCGGCAAACCAGAATGAATACCGCCATCATGATATATTAAGGAATATATTTAGGACTGCAGGTTCAGGATCTCTAATAATCAATTCAGGGATCTATAGGATATATCCGGTATGTAACTTAACAATCAACAATCAGCAACAGATAATAATTGGAGAAGATGTTGACATAATATCATTTGCAGTTGATGATATTGCACCTAAAACATTCCTAGAATTCAGAGATGCAAGCGGAGCATGGATAAAGTATAATGAAAGCATCACTCTTCCTGCCGCAGTCTCAATGAGGCTCCAGACTATTAGCAAAGATCCAGAGCTTCAGGATACAAACATCACAGGAAATGATTATTCATTCCCTATCGCGGGTTCATATTATTGCAGAATTAAACCTTTTGCACCTAATCTGTGTACTGATATTAATGCAGATTTCAGCCTTTTTGATACGACAAGTGACGTAATAAACTGGAACTATGCATCTGACAATTCAGACAAACTGCTCTATGGGAATAATCCTACTTTATGTTATTATTCAAAAGATGCCGGCAATAATGCTGAAGACAAAAAATGCGTTTTAATAAATATCAAGAATAGGGAATTTGCTGCTCCTAACATAACAATAATTGAGACTGATCAATAGAATGTTTGGTGATTTAATAGAATTTTATAAATCAAAGTTTTAGTGAATAATGTATGATAAGTAAAAAGAGGTGTCGGATTTTTGGGATTACGCTTATTTTATTTAGTTTGATGATCATTAATTCATATTGTGTCTATTCTGATGATATTGAGACTTACAATACTTCAAGGCCTATCATACAGGTTTCTTACAATGAATATCCTGTAACAGTTACTGATTTTTCTCTTAAAGATAGCCTTAATGGAGTATGGTACATTGAATCCATAACAGATCTTGAAGATAGGACGGTTTTTAATTTCACTGTGAATTTTTTGCCAAAAAATACTTACACGTTCTTTGTTACGGCAGAGGATGTGGATGATAATGTTGTCGAGGCAAACAAGACTTTCAAGACAGAATTTCCAGGAATGCCTCTTTGGCTAAGGGATCCTTTAGTAGGCATTGGCAATACTGAAATCTATAATATCACAGTCGAATCAAAATATAATGCGACATGCAGATATGGTATAATGAATCCTTCAGCATGTCAATCCTATGAATGTAGATTCGAAGAATTAAGTGATACATTCCAGATAACATCAAACAGGACAATGCATAGGATAGTGAATTATGACTCAACAGATATTCCGACATTGATGTATGTTATATGCAGACTGGATGTTGCTACAGGCAGTGTCAATTACAGTGAAGACGTGAATTATGGAGAGATTAGTTTTTATGTAGGTTATGACATTAATCCCCCAACTATAACAAGCATCACTGCATCACAGAATCCTGTTAAGGATTGGAACAATAAGAAAACAGTGCTCACAGCAATCACTGATAAAGAATCAGTATGTAATCTTATTGAAAGAAATCCACAATTTCTGCCAGGCATCAATAGCTTATTCAATAATGAGAATAGAACAGAATACATGTCCTATAAGAAAAATCATGAGATAAACCTTTCATATAATTTCATCTATACCACAGAAAAATTTGATTTTAATTACATAGTATTATGTTACAACAGAGCCCAAAATTGGTCAACGCAGAATTATACTGTTGTTGTGCATCTAAATAAATCTATAACTATAACGCAAATAACTAAGCCAGTAGTCAATACAGATAATATTGTTTATGAGATTGCAACAAATATAGATACAGTAAACTGTACTGTAAAACTCAATGATGATAACGCAACATCAATGACTCAGAACAATCCGAGGAATTACACCAAGTCCTTGAATCTAGAGCTTGGTCAGAATGATGTAGATGTATTATGCTGGGCAGGTGATTCTGCAACTGCAAACTTCAATATCTTAGCTGACAACACCAAACCATCTTTCAATATCATTGCCAATTCCCAATCATGCGGATTAGAAGAATTGAATTTTGAATTAAACGGGAGTGATAAAGAATCAAAGATCAGAGAGTATTATTATAAAGTTGAAGATTCAAAAGATCTATTAAGAAACTGGTCTAGGGTAAGCGGATCTAATATTATAAGATATCGTTATGATCTTACTGAAGATGAAAAGTATAAAATAACAGCCTATGCAGTCAATAGGGCTAATTTAAGTTCAGATCCTGATGATATTGAGATAACAGCTTCAAAGGCCAACTCATCTTCATGTGATTTTACAAGTCCAAAAATCAATATAACTGTTACTGGAAATGATTATAAGGCAGATATTAAAGTAGCATGTGAAGATAAGGGTAGCGGATGTACTGATTCGTTTGATTATGTTTTGGTTAAAAAGAATGAGTCCTGCATAGGATATCAATCATATTCTTATAATCAGTTGCCTATTTCTATTACAGAAGAAAAGAAGTTCTGTGCAGTTGTGTATGATCTTAACAAGAACAATGCATCTGCAACAAGGGTTGTGAGTTTAATCAAGGCTGAATGTGGAAATAGCATTATTGAGGAGAATGAGAGATGTGATAAGAATTCATTCAATGGCGTAACATGCAGAAGTTTCGGATTTCAGGGTGGAATACTGCAATGCACTAATGATTGCAGTGATTGGAATACTGACAATTGCGCATTCAATGATTCAGGATATTGCGGTGATGGCAAGATAAATAATTTCTTTAATGAGCAATGTGATGGCAATTCATGGGGAAAAATCACAAGAGCAAAAGGATGTTCTATGTTCGGATTTGCCTCAGGGACTCTTATATGCAATCCTCCATCTATAGGAAAAGGCAGCAGATGCATGTTCAATACATCTGCATGTGTTGCAAAAATCCCTAATAACCTTCCAAGCTGCCAGGGCAATTCAGGAGGACAGACAACAACTCTTGATAAAGGAGAGCAATGTGAATTGACAAAACCATTCTCATTGAACTGCACTGACTTCGACAGCTTCTCATCAGGAGAATTGATATGCGGCAGCAATTGTGTTTTTAATATTGAGAATTGTGCCTCACCAACTCCAATTGTTGCTGTTCCAGAACCTGTTTGCGGAAACAGTGTTGTTGAAAGCGGAGAGAAATGTGATGGCTCTATTGCTAATATGAAAAAAGAAGATTTTACAATATTGCTTGGATGTGATGATATTGAATGCAACCAGTGCAATGTCCAATGCGCTGAAATAATAAAAGAGGACACATGTGATAATGTAGTAAAGGATGGTGATGAGACAGATCTAGATTGCGGGGGATCATGCAGTGCATGTGTGGATGGCAAGAAATGCATTAGTGGATCAGATTGTGAAAGTGATCTATGCCAATCAGGGATATGTGTTGAAAATTCTTGTTTAAATAATGAAAAAGATGGTGATGAGACTGATCTAGACTGTGGAGGACCTTGTGATCCGTGTGATGATGGAAAAGAATGTATAATAGATGATGATTGCGCTTCTGGAAGCTGTGTTGAAGGAATATGCATAGAATCTATATCCCCTCCAGAAGAGGAGGAATTAAATCCCTTAGGCTTGATATTATTGATTATCGGCATTGTCCTTGTATTAGGCGGCGGAGGATATATTGCCTATAATACATACTATAAAAAGCCAGCCAAGGAAGAGCCTTTGATGATGATGCCTGAGCCAGAATTTACAAAGCAAAGTCCTGAGAATATTGCCATACAAAGGAAAAAGTTTGAAGACAGGAAGCAAAAGAACATTGAGGAGAGAAAATCACTTCTTAAAGGCTTTGAGACTGATGATGAAGATACTGAGCTTAAGAAAATAGATTATGTTGACATGAAAAAGGTTAAGGAATCAACAGATAAGGATCAGAAAGAGAACAGTAAGACTTCAAAAGAATCCCCGAAAGAATCTTCAAAAGAACAGGAATCTTCAAAGGAATCAGATAAAAAAGAGGATGCTTTCTCAAAACTTAAAGGAATGGCCAAGGATGTAAAGATCGAACATAAACGCGGAAAAGGATCAGGCGACAACTTTAAAAAGCTGGAGTCCTTATCAAAAACAGCAGATAACATCAGCGATCTTTCAGGAAAATCCGAGGAATCTATTGCAAAGATAATGGATGACAACAAACCTGATAATGAAGAAGTCAGTGCCTTATTTGAGAATCTCGATAGGTCCAAAATATTATCAAAGGATTTCAAGCAATCATTGTCTGACCTGATTGATAATGGCAAGATGAAAAAAGATAATGCCAAGAAGCTTTTATTCGATTATCTTGATCAAGGCTTGTTGACAAGATCAGAGGTTGCAAAAATATTGTCTGAACTGAAGATAATCTAGTGCTAAATTAGCATGAATCTTAAAACATATGCTGAAACCTAAAATGCGCAAAGCTCAAATCATTGGTCAGATTTTCATATACATATTAGTTGCAATAGTAATAGGGATAACAGCGATCCTTGGATATAAGGCAATTTCTGCAATCATTTCAAAAGGCTGTCAGGCAGAGCAGTTGACTTTTGCAACAAGGCTTGAAACATTGATCGAACAAGGCAATTCCTATAGGTCTGTTGCTAAGCAGTCTGTTGTAGCTCCGTGCGATTACGAAACATTATGTCTTGTTGATGCATCAAAAATAGATTCACCAGGATTTTTCAGCTGCAATGATAAGATAATCATGCAGAGCGTTCAGGCAGGGATAAGAAAGAACATATTTGTCAAATCAAAATATACGATTGGAGCAGGATATTCTGAATTCATAATTCTTGATAACCCTAATGCATGTACGTGTATTAAGCAGAAGAACAAGAATTTTTATCTTACATTAAAAGGCACAGGCTCAAAGACAAATATTACTGAAACATGAAACTAATGTCAAAAGATCTGAATAAAAAGGCAGCTATTGAAATACAGTTCAATTGGATATTTGTTGCAATAGCAGGATTTGTGATATTCCTGTTCATTATCGGTATAGCAGTCAAGAATGCCAGGGATTCAGAGCAAAAATTAAGCCAGGATCTGATAAGCCAGATAGTTGCATCAATCAAGGGAAAACAGCAGTTATCAGACGCATTCACTTCAATAGATATACCTAAGACAAATATTCAATTCTCATGTGATAAGGATACAGATCTGGCATATATACGTATAGCCCAATCCCAGAGACAAAATCTTCCTGTGGAGATAATATTTGCACCTTCATCATTAGATACAGATAAACTATTATTGAGCACTGAAGATTTCTCAATACCATTCACAGTCACAAGGTTTGTTTATATAACAAGCCCAGAGACTGCATTTATCGTTTATTACAAAGCTGGCGGAGATCTGAAAGCAGAAGCATTTTTCAATGCCCTTCCAAGCAATATAACAAAGGTTGAGGCAACAGGCTCAAATCTTGCCAACAAAATAGCTTCATTCAAGAATTTCAAGATAATATGTTTTGAAGAATGTCCGACAGGCAAAGACTATATACAAATAATTCCAAATAATCCAGATATATTTAGTTATGGCCAGATAAATTTTCATAAGGGTACTAGCAATAAGGTCACGCAATATGTCACAAAGGCTTCATTGTTAGCAGCAATCTATTCTGACAATAAGGAATACTATGAATGCCAGATG